>NZ_JBHJRC010000262.1:0-11741 GCF_042261735.1 Kitasatospora sp. NPDC056327
GGCCCGGGCCCGGGGGCCCGGCGGGCCCGGACGACCTGCTGGAGCTGCTGACCGAGGCCCGGGGCGAGGACGGCGAACGGCTCGATCCGGCGGAGCTGCGCGACCAGGTGCTGATCTTCCTGCTCGCCGGGCACGAGACGACGGCGACCTCGCTGGCGTTCGCGCTGTACCTGCTGGCCAAGCACCCCGAGCAGCGGCGCCGGGCCCAGCTGGAGGCGGACGCGGTGCTGGGCGGCCGGGAGCCGGTGGCCGCCGACCTGGACGCGCTGCCGTACCTGACCAGGGTGCTGAAGGAGACCATGCGGCTCTACCCGGCCGCCTCGCAGATGGGGCGCCGCTCGGTGGCCGAGTCGGTGATCGACGGGCACGTGATCCCGGCCGGCGCCCAGGTGATCCTGGCCCCGTGGGTGACGCACCGGCACCCCGGTCACTGGACGGACCCGGACCGCTTCGACCCGGACCGCTTCCTGCCCGAGCGGGAGAAGGCGCGCCACCGGTACGCCTGGTACCCGTTCGGGGGCGGGCCGCGGGCCTGCATCGGGCAGCACTTCTCGATGCTGGAGGCGGTGCTGGCGCTGGGTTCGCTGCTGCGGGAGTTCGACCTGGAGGCGGTCGACCGGGGGGTGCGGCTGGGGCAGGGCATCACGCTCCAGGTGCGGAGCCCGATGCGGGTCCGGCTGACAGCGCGCGGCTGACGGCTGACGGCTGACGGGGGCGAGGGCTGGGTGGCCGGCGGCGGTGGTGGTGCGGCCCCGCGGCCGCACACCTCCTCGGCCCGGCCGCCGTGCGGCTGCCCGGGCGGGCCGTGCGGCGATGCTCCCGCGCCGGTGCTCTCCGCGCGCCGCGGTGGGCACCACCCGCCGCGCTGTTGACGCGGTGGGATGTCCTCACCGCACCGGAGCGGCTGCGCTCGGCGCCGGAGTCCGTCCGACCAGCGGCGGGCACCCCGCCGGTACCGGCGAACGACTGACCGGCGGTGCGTCGGCGATCTATGATGTGACGGGCGTCACCGGCCGGCGGCCGGTGGGTGCCGGCAGGCCTTCGGGGTGGCGATTTCCGGGGGGAGCGGCATGGCTGTCGCGGCAGGCTGTCAGGGCGGACCGGAACCGGGAACCCGGCCGGGGCCCGGAGCGGCGGAGTTCGACCGGGTGTTCACGGAACTGCTGCCCCGGCTCCACCGGGCGGCGGCACGGCTGCTCGGGAGCCCGTCCGGGGCGGGGGACGTCGTGCACGAGGCGTACCTGCGGATCGCCCGGCGCCCCGACCGCTTCCTCGGTCACCCGCAGCCCTACGCCTACGCCTTCACCACCATGGTCAACGTGGTGCGCGACGAGTGGCGGCGCGACCGCCGCCGGGCGCTGCCCCTCGACGCCGCGGACGAGACCGAGGCCGCGGCCGGCGACGGGGTGACCGAACTGCAGGCGCACTGGGAGGTGGTCCGGCTGCTGCGCTGCCTGACGGCCAAGCAGGCCCGGGCGGTGCTGCTGGTCGACCTGGACGGGTACGGCCTGGAGGAGGCCGCGGCCCTGCTCGGCGTGCACCGCTCCACCCTGGCCCTCACCCGGCGGCGGGCGCTGGAACGGCTGCGGGTCCTGCTCGAACGCGAGCGCGGGGCGCCGCCCGCGCCCCGCGCCGCGGCCGGGCCGCCGTCCGTGCCCCGCCCCCCGGCCGGGCCGCCGCCGCCCCTTCCCGACGCACCGGACTGACGGCCTGTCAGCTCCCGCCCGGTCGCGCCCGTACGCTGAACCGTGATCACGTACGAGGAGCACCGGCTCCGCTCGCTGGCCGACGAGGGCCGTTGGATCGAACTGCTGGGCGCCTACCGGCAGGCCCGTGCCGCCGCCGTCGCGCTCGACCTGTCGGAGGGCGGCGCGGGCGGCGGCGCGGCGCACGAGCGGGCCGCCGTGGCGACCGCCCCGCTCGGCCATCTGATCGCGTACGCCGCGCCGCCCGAGGTGGCCGCCCGGCTGTTCGACCGGGACGGCGGGCCCGGCACCGCCGCCGGTGCGCGCGACCACGACGCCGGGCCGCTCTGGGAGGTGCTGGCGACCCGGCACTGCTGGCGGCGGCTCGCCCCGCTGCTCGGTCCGCCCCCGGTGCGCCGGCTGGTCGCGCAGACCCGGGTGCTGCTCGGCGAGGACCTGGCCCGGGACGCGGAGCCGGACCCGGAGGGCGTCCCGCTGCTGCTGGAACCCTGGGAGGCGGTGGGCCGGGCCGAGCGCTCACCGGTGCGCGAGTACCTGCGGGACGGCGGTTCGCGCAGCGCCCTGCTGACCCTGCCGGCCAGCCGGGAGGGGCTGGCCCCGGTGGAGCTGCCCGCCCCCGGCGCCCCGCTGCCCGGACAGCCGGCCACCCGGGCGCTGGCCGAACTGGCGGGCTGGGCACGGGCGGTCTGCGTCCGGGGGCCGGCGCCGCGCGCCGCCGCGCAGCTCGCTCCCGGGCGGCGGGTGACCGGCGGGTACCTGCCGTTCGCGCTCGTCTGGCCGGCGCTGGTGCAGGCAGGCGTCGCCGACCGGGCGCACGGCGCGGCCCACGGGCGGCTGGCGCTGTGGCGGGTGCTGACGGCGATGACCGGGGTGGACGGGCCGCCCGCGGCGGTCCGGGCGGAGGTGGAGGCGCTGATCGCGCGGATGCGCTGCTTCACCTGGGAGGACCCGGCGGACCGGCTGCGCCACCTGCACCTCGCGCTGGAGGATCCGGCGACCGGTCTGAGCTGGGCGGTCAGCGGCTCCGAGGACGTCTGAACGGGTCCTGGGAGGTCCGTCCGGGTCCGGCGGCGGCCGGGCCCGGACGCGGTGAACCCCCGGTCCGGCGCCTTTTCCGGGGGGTTGGGCGGGGCGCCGGACCGGGGGAGTCGAGGGGTGCTGCGGGTGGCTCAGGCAGCGGTGGCCGCCGGGGCCACCGCCGCGGGTGCGGCCGGCGCGGTGGCCCCGGGGACCGCCGCCGGCCCGGCGGCCGGACCGGTGCGGGCGTCCACCAGGGTGCGCTCGTCGAAGGGCACCTCGCCCGCCAGGACCTTCCGGGCCCGCTCGCGGTCGAAGTCCCCGGTCCACTGCCCGATCAGCACGGTGGCGACGGCGTTCCCGGCGAAGTTGGTCAGCGCCCGGGCCTCGGACATGAACCGGTCGATGCCGACGATCAGCCCGACCCCGTCCACCAGCGCGGGCTTGTGCGACTGCAGCCCGCCCGCAAGGGTGGCCAGGCCGGCACCGGTGACCCCGGCCGCGCCCTTGCTCGCGATCACCATGAAGACCAGCAGCGACAACTGCTCGCCCACCGACATCGGCCTGTCCAGCGCCTCCGAGACGAAGATCGAGGCCATGGTGAGGTAGATCGCGGTCCCGTCCAGGTTGAAGCTGTAGCCGGTCGGGACGGTGATGCCGACCACCGGGCGGCCGACGCCCAGGTGCTCCATCTTGGCGATCAGCCGGGGCAGCGCGCTCTCCGAGGAGGAGGTGGAGAGGATCAGCAGGAACTCGCGGCCCAGGTAGCGCAGCAGGGCGAGGACGCCGACGCCCGTGACCAGTCGCAGCAGGGTGCCGAGCACCACGAGGACGAACAGCGCGCAGGTCAGGTAGAAGCCGATCATGATGACGGCCAGGCTCCTCAGCGCGGCCGTGCCGGTCGCGCCGACGACCGCCGCCATCGCCCCGAACGCGCCGACCGGCGCCAGCCACATGATCATCGCCATGATCCGGAAGACCAGCCGCTGCACGTGCTCGACGCCGCGCAGCACCGGGGCGCCGGCCGGGCCCATCGCCTGGAGGGCGAAGCCGGCGAGCAGCGCGACCAGCAGGGTCTGCAGCACCTTGCCCTCGGTGAGGGCGGAGGGCAGCGAGGTCGGGATCGTGCCGAGCAGGAAGTCGGTGGTGGACTGCGCGCCGCCGGCCTCCGCCTGGGCGTGGCCGGACCTGGCGAGCGCGGCGGTCAGGTGGAGGCCGCCGCCGGGCTCCAGCAGGTTGCCCACCAGCAGGCCGAGGGCGAGCGCGACCGTCGACATTGCGAGGAAGTAGCCGAGCGCCAGGCCGCCGACCCGGCCGACCTTGGCCGCCTTGGTCACCGAGCCGATGCCGAGCACGATGGTGCAGAAGATGACCGGGCTGATCATCATCTTGATGAGATTGACGAAGCCCGTGCCGACCGGCTTCAGCCCCATCGCGAACTCCGGTGCCGCCAGGCCCGTCACGACGCCCGCGACCACCGCCGCGATGACGGCGAGGTACAGGTGGTGCGTGCGGTCCTTCGCCCCCGCGCCCGCCGGCGCTGCTGCTCCGGTGATCGACATCCGCGGCTCCTTCCCCTGCTGCGTCCGCGGGCGCCGGCGTGGGGGTGCGCGGCCCTGCGGTCCCGGTGGCCCCGGGTGGTGGGCCGCTCCGACTATGGCGTCCGGGCGTGACGCGGGTCACGCTTGCGTTCATAGAGTTCACGCCGCGGCCCCGGCGTCCGGGGCGTACCGGGCCGCGGGGGCCGTGGTGCACACTGACAGGCATGTCCGCGCGTACCCTCCTCCCGCCGCGCCGGCTGGTCCGCAGCCTGGCCGGACAGCTCTTCGTCGTCCAGGTCGTCATCGTCGCCGCCGTGGTGGCCGGCGGGGCGGTGCTCGCCTACCTGTTCACCGCCGACCGCACCGAGGACGCGGCCCGCCGCCAGGTCACCGCCGTCGCCCGGGCGGTGGCCGCCTCGCCGTCCGTGCGCGCCGCCGTCGCCGGGCCCGACCCGACGGCCGTGCTGCAGCCCTACGCCGAGCAGGTGCGGATCGGCACCGGGATCTCCTTCGTCACCGTGATGGACACTGCGGGCATCCGCTGGACCCACCCGCTGCCCGAGCAGATCGGGCGCCCCTTCCTCGGCCACATCGACCGGGCGCTCGCCGGGGAGACCCGCAGCGAGACCTACACCGGCACGCTCGGCCCCTCGGTGCGGGTGGTCACCCCGGTGCTGGACGAGCGGCGCCGGGTGGTCGCCCTGGTCAGCGCGGGCATCACCGTGCAGTCCATCTCGGCGCAGCTGCGCGGGCCGCTGCTCGCCCTGGTCGGCGTCGCGGCCGGGGCGCTGGCGGTCGGCGGGATCGGCACCTACCTCGCCAACTCCCGGCTGCGGCGGCACACCCACGGCATGGGGCCGGCCGAGCTCGGCCACCTCCACGAGTACCACCAGGCCACCCTGCACGCCGTCCGGGAGGGGCTGGTGCTGCTCGACCGCGACCACCGGGTGGTGCTCTGCAACGACGCGGCGCGTGAACTCCTCGGCCTGGAAGGGGCGGTGGAGGGCCGGCCGGTCGCCGACCTGGGGCTGCCGCAGGCGCTGCTGGCGGCCGTGTCGGGGGCCGGGCCGGTGCGTGACGAGGTGCACCTGACCGCCGAGCGCGTGGTGGTGCTCAACACCTCCACCATCGGCACCGGGCTCGGCCGGGTCCTCACCCTGCGCGACCACACCGAACTCCAGGCGCTCAGCGGTGAACTGGACTCGGTGCGCGGATTCACCGAGGCGCTCGGCGCGCAGGCGCACGAGGCCGCCAACCGGCTGCACGCCGTCGTCTCGCTGGTCGAACTCGGCCGCCACCGCGAGGCGGTGGAGTTCGCCACCGCCGAACTCGCGCTGGCCCAGCGGCTCACCGACCGGGTGGTGGCCGCCGTCGGCGAGCCGGTGCTGGCCGCCCTGCTGCTCGGCAAGGCCGCCCAGGCCGCCGAGCGGGGTGTGGAGCTGACGCTCACCCCGGACAGCTCGATCGACGACGGGGTGCTGCCGCCCGGCCTGAGCGCGCGCGACCTGATCACCGTCCTCGGCAACCTGATCGACAACGCCGTGGACGCCGCGATCGCCGGCGCCGCCGGGAACCCCGAACCGCCGGAGGTCACCGTCACCGCCCGGATCGACGGCGGGCACCTGCTGCTGCGGGTCGCCGACACCGGCGCCGGCATCGAACCGGGCGCGGTGGACGACGTGTTCCGGCGCGGCTGGAGCACCAAGCAGGACGGACGCGGCCACGGACTCGGGCTGGCCCTGGTCGCCCAGGCCGTCCGGCGCAACGGCGGCTCCGTCGAGGTCGGCCGGGAGCGCGGGGCGGTGCTCACCGTCCGCCTTCCGCTGGCCCGGCCGGCCCGGCGGGCCAGCGGAAGCGCCGACGGACACCGGAGCCCGGCGGTGGCCCCGTGAGCGGCGCGCCGCCGGCCGGACGCGCCGAGATCTCCGTCCTGGTCGTCGAGGACGACCCGGTGGCCGCCGCCGCCCACGCCCTCTACGTCGAACGCGAACCGGGCTTCCGGGCGGCGGGCACCGTGCACGGCTGCGCGCAGACGCTGCACTTCCTGGACCGCGCCCGGGCCGCCGGGAGCCCCGTCGACCTGCTGCTGCTCGACCTCCACCTGCCCGACGGGCACGGCCTCCGGCTGTGCCGCACGCTGCGCGCCGCCGGGCACGGCGCCGACGTCATCGCCGTCACCTCCGCCCGCGACCTCGCGATGGTCCGTCAGGCGGTATCCGCCGGCGTCGTGCAGTACCTGCTCAAGCCGTTCGCCGCCGCCGCGCTGCACGACCGCCTGGAGCGCTACGCCCGCTACCGGGACACCCTCGCCCGGACCGGGCAGGTCACCGGGCAGGACGAGGTCGACCAGGCGCTCGCGCTGCTCCGCTCGCCCGAACGCACCGCCCTGCCGAAGGGGTTGAGCGCCCCGACGCTGGACGCGGTGGCCGGGGTGCTGCGGGCGGCCCGGACCGGCCTGTCCGCCGCCGCCACCGGTACGGCCGCGGGCGTCTCGCGGATCACCGCCCGCCGCTACCTGGAACACCTCGTGGACTCCGGCCTCGCCGCACGCGAGCCCCGGTACGGCACCGTCGGCCGCCCCGAGCTCTGCTACCGCTGGACGGGTGACGGGTGACGGGCAACGGCCGGCGGGCCGATCGGTCGCGGCGCCGGACGATCCGCCGGCCGGGTGAACTCCGCTGCCGTACAAGCCCGTTCGGGTGCGTTCTTGAGTGCCCGTGGATGTGCGCCCGGCAGGGCTCGATCACCTGACGGCGCGTCGGTCCGGACCGACGGACCCCCGGGTCACCGCTTGGACGGGTCACCCCCGGACGGGGTGCGCTCGGCGAGGACGAGGTAGCGCTCGTCGACGTCGGTGTAGGAGGTGAGGCGCCAGCCGGCCGCGGCGAGCAGGGGGCGCAGGCGGGGTTCGGCGCGCAGGTCGTCCGGGGTGAGCGCACGGCCGTGGCGGGCGGCCAGGGCGGCGCGGCCGACGGGGTGGAACAGCGCGAGCCGGGCGCCGGGGCGGGCGACCCGGGCGAGTTCGCCCAGGGCGCGGGCCGGTTCGGGCAGGTGGGAGATCAGCCCGGCGGCGAAGACGGCGTCCAGCGCGGCGTCCGGCAGCGGGAGCCGGGCGCAGTCGGCGAGCAGCAGGGCGGCGGCGCCGGTGTGGCGGGCGGCGGCCTCGTGCAGCATCTCGGGCGTCACATCGGCGCCGAGAACCCGCCCCGACGGGCCCACCGCGGCGCGCAGCGGCGGCAGGGCACGGCCGGTGCCGCAGCCCGCGTCGAGCACCGAGTCGCCCGCGCGCAGGGCGAGTTCGGAGACGGCGGCGGCGTACCGGGGGCCGTCGTCGGGGAACCGGGCGTCCCAGTCGGCGGCGCGGACGGCGAAGAACTCGCGGGTGCGGGCCAGTTCGGCGGCGTACGCGTCGTCGGGGCCGGTGCCGTCGGCGGGGCCGGCGGCGGCGGACCGGGGGGAGGGCGGGGGCGAGGGGGACATGCGGCGAGGGTAGCGCGGGCGGCCGGGCGCCGGGCCGTGACCCCGGGACGGCCCGCTCGTTGGGGAAACGGGCCGGTTGTCACTCGCACGGGTGGTTCCGGCGCCCCCCGCGGCTCCGGGCGCCGCCGGAGAAGTAAGGTTAGGCTAACCTAATTTTCTTGGGAGCCCGCCTTGACGCTCGCCGCTGAGCCCGCCACCGGTCCGACCGTCCCCGTCCCCGCCGCCGCCCCCGGAGCCGCGTCCGGAAGCGCCCCCGGAACCGCCGCCCCCGCCGCCGTGCTGCGGCGCCAGCGCGTCCGCGAGTCCGCCGCCCGCACCTACGCGCGCTCGTTCCCGATCGTCCCGGTGCGCGCCCACGGCATGACCGTCGAGGGCGCCGACGGCCGCCGCTACCTCGACTGCCTCTCCGGCGCCGGCACCCTCGCGCTCGGCCACAACCACCCCGTGGTCCTGGAGGCGATCCGCCGCACCCTCGACAGCGGCGCCCCGCTCCACCTGCTCGACCTCGCCACCGCCGAGAAGGACGACTTCACCACCGCGCTGTTCGAGAGCCTGCCCCCGGCCTTCGCCGACGGCGCCCGGGTGCACTTCTGCGGCCCCGCCGGGACGGACGCCGTCGAGGCCGCGCTCAAGCTGATGCAGACCGCCACCGGCCGGGCCGGCGCCCTCGCCTTCACCGGGGCCTACCACGGCATGACCGCCGGCGCCCTCGCGCTGACCGGCAACGTCGCGGTCAAGGAGCCGCTGCCCGGCGGCGGCGAGGTGGTCCGGCTGCCCTACCCGTACGGCTACCGCTGCCCGTTCGGGGTCGGCGGGAGCGCGGGCGCCGGTCTCTCCGCCACCTACGCCGAGCGGCTGCTCGACGACCCGGCCGGCGGCGTCGTGCCGCCCGCCGCGATGATCCTGGAGGCCGTCCAGGGCGAGGGCGGCGTCGTCCCGGCGCCCGACGACTGGTTGCGCGCGATGCGCCGGATCACCGCCGAGCGGGGCATCCCGCTGATCGTCGACGAGGTGCAGACCGGCGTCGGCCGCACCGGTGCGATGTGGGCGGTCGAGCACAGCGGGATCCTGCCCGACGCGATGGTGCTCTCCAAGGCGATCGGCGGCAGTCTGCCGCTCGCGGTCGTCGTCTACCGCGAGGAGTACGACGGCTGGCGGCCCGGCGCCCACACCGGCACCTTCCGCGGCAACACCCTCGCCATGGCGGCCGGCGCCGCCACCCTGCGGTACGTCGCCGCCAACGGGCTGGCCGCCCGCGCGGCCGAGGTGGGCGGGCGGCTGACCGAACGGCTGCGCGCGCTGGCCGGCGAGCTCCCGGTGATCGGCGAGGTGCGCGGGCGCGGACTGATGATCGGTGTGGAACTCGTCGACCCGGCGGCGGAGCCGGACGCCTGCGGAGCCCGGCCGGCCGCGCCCGCACTCGCGGTCCGGGTCCGGGAGGCCTGCCTGGCGCGCGGGCTGATCGTCGAACTCGGCGGCCGGCACGACGCCGTGCTGCGGCTGTTGCCCCCGCTCACCGTCACGGACGAGCAGGCGGCCGCGGTGTTCGACCGGCTCGCCGATGCCGTCGCGGCCGCCGCGTCCTCCCCGGAGGACCGGACCGCCGCGGGCGCGCGGTGAACGGGGGCGCGGCGAACGGGAGCGGACCCGACGGCACCGGACCCGGCCGGGACGGGGCGGACGGGAACGGCCCGACCGGTGCCGGGAACCCGGGCGACCCGCTCGACGCCCCGGCGGACGCGCTCTCCGGCGGTGCCGGCGGCCCCGCCGCGCTCGGCCCGCTGCTCGCCACCGTCCTCGACGCCCTGGAGAGCGGCGCCACCCGCCGGGGCGGCCCGCTGCCCACCGGCCGCCCCGCCGACCTCGCCGCCGGGGTCGACGAGGCGCTCGCCGCCGCGACCGGCCCCGGCGCGCTCGCCCGCCTCACCGAACTCCTCGCCCACGGCGCCGCCGACCCCGCCGACCCGTACTGCGCCGCCCACCTGCACGCCCCGCCGCTCGCCGTGGCCGCCGCCGCCGACCTCGCCGTCAGCGCCCTCAACCCCTCCCAGGACTCCTGGGACCAGGCCCCCGCCGCCACCGCGCTGGAGACCGCGCTGCTCGCCGAACTCGCGGGCCTGGTCGGCTACGACCCGGCCCGGGCCGCCGGCGTGTTCACCTCCGGCGGCACCGAGTCCAACCTGATGGGCCTGATGCTCGCCCGCGACCAGCGGCTCGACGGCATCGTCGAACTCGACGGCCTGCTCGCGCTGCCCGCCGGAGCCCGGCCCCGGATCTTCGCCTCCCGGGCCGCCCACTTCTCCGTCCAGCGGGCCGCCGCCCTGCTCGGCCTCGGCGAACGGGCCGTCGTCGCGGTCGACGTCGACCGCGAGCTGCGGATGGACCCGGCCGCGCTCGAACGCGCCCTGGCCGAGGCGAGCTGGGCCGGCCGCACCCCGGTCGCCGTGGTCGCCACCGCCGGCACCACCGACACCGGCGCCGTCGACCCGCTGCCCGCCGTCGCCGACCTCGCCGCCCGCTACGGGGCCTGGCTCCACGTCGACGCCGCGTACGGCGGCGGCGCGCTGCTCTCCGACCGGCTCGCCCCGCTGCTCACCGGCGTCGAACGGGCCGACTCCGTGGCACTGGACTGGCACAAGCTCGGCTGGCAGCCCGCTCCCGCCGGGGTCTTCCTGGTCCGCCGCGCGGAGACCTACGTCTCGCTCGCCCGCCGGGCCGCGTACCTCAACCCTGCCGACGACGAACGGGCCGGCTACCCGAGCCTGCTGGGCCTCTCGCTGCGCACCACCCGGCGGGCGGACGCCTTCAAACTCGCCGTCACCCTGCGCACCCTCGGCCGGGCCGGGCTCGGCCGGCTCGTGGACGCCTGCCACGACCTCGCCCTGACCGCCGCCGCGGTGGTCCGGGCCGAGCCGGAACTCGAACTGCACGCCGAACCGGTGCTCACCGCGCTGCTGTTCCGCTACCGCCCGCCCGGGGCGGCGGCCGGGGACCCGGCGGCCGGGGACCCGGCGACCCTCGACCGGGTCAACGCGGAGCTGCGCCGGGCGCTGCTGCGCACCGGCCGCGCGGTGGTCGGCCGCACCGAACTGCCCGGCGAGGGCCCGGGCCGGGTCCGGCTCAAACTGACCCTGCTCAACCCGCACAGCACGCCGGAGGAGGTCGCCGGGCTGCTCGGCGAGGTGGTCGTGGCCGGCCGGGAGGCGTGGAGCGCGGCCCGCTGACCGGCCCGCCGCCCGGGGCGCGGTCAGACGGCCCCGGTGGGGGTGGGCACGGCCGCCCGCAGGTGGTAGTCCACCCCCACCGAGAAGCCCGGCCGTCCGGACTCGCCCCGGAGCGTCAGCTCGTGGTTCCCGGGGGTCAGCGGTTCCAGCCGCACCCAGAGACCGCACGACCAGGTGTTGTCCGAGTCCGTGACGGTCGCCCCGAAGGCGTTTCCGGCGACGCTGACCAGCTTGATCCGGGTGGCACCGAGCGGCTCGACGGGCAGCGGGGCGCCGTCCAGCGTGGCGGAGCCCCCGGCCCGGTCCATGAAGGCCTCGCAGTCGGCGGCCTCGCCGACGATCGTCACCAGCGGGAACAGGACCGGGAGGCCGAGCGGGACGGCGCAGGTCCGCTCGACGGTGTCCCCGCCGGTCGTCCCGGCCAGGTACCAGATGTCCTCGTGCTGGCGCTCGGCGCACCAGCGGCCGTCCGGGTCGGCCACCGGGCTGCGGCCCGCCCGGCTGCCCGCGGCCCAGTTCCACCAGCCGTACTGCACCTCTGCCGAGGTCAGCGCGCGCACCGCGAGCGGCGGGCGCGGCGACTCGGCCGGCTCGTCGGCCGCCGTGGTGGGGACGGCCGGTGCGGAGGCCGCGGAGCCGGGGCCGGACGCGGAGGTACAGGCCGTGGTGAGGAGGAGCGCGCCGAGGAGCAGCGCGGCCGGTCGTCGTGAAGTCATGATCGCGAAGTGTAGGAGCGCCTCGGCGGATCCGCGCCCCCGGATCTGACGATCACC
>NZ_JBHJRC010000263.1:0-11685 GCF_042261735.1 Kitasatospora sp. NPDC056327
GGCCGGTGCGAACCGGCCGGGGCCCTCCCGTGTGCTCTCGTGCTCTCGTGCTCTCGTGCTCCCGTGCCCGGGTGCCCGGGTGTGCGGGTGTCCGGGCGCTCCCGGGGGCCCGCGGCCGGGCCGCGGGGCGGCTACGGCGTGCCGAAGGCGTCCAGGATGCGCTCGGCCGCGAGCGTCGCGGTCAGGGTGCCCTCGCGCACCCGGCGTTCCAGTTCCGGGACGAGGCGGGCGACCCCGGGGTCGGAGTGGAGGCGGGTCAGGAGCTGGTCGTGGACCATCGCCCAGGTCCACTCGACCTGCTGGTCGCGCCGTTTGGCGGCCAGCGCACCGGTGGCGTCCAGGACCTTGCGGTGCTGCTGGAGCCGTTCCCAGACGGTGTCCAGCCCGCTGCCGTCGCGGCCCGAGCAGGTCAGCACCGGCGGGGTCCACGGGGCGTCCGGGGCCTGGAGCAGGCGCAGCGCGCCGGCGAGTTCGCGGGCCGCGCCCTTGGCGTCGGTCTCGTGCGGGCCGTCCGCCTTGTTGACGGCGATCACGTCGGCGAGCTCCAGCACGCCCTTCTTGATGCCCTGCAACTGGTCGCCGGTGCGGGCCAGCGACAGCAGCAGGAAGGAGTCCACCATGCCGGCCACCGCGGTCTCCGACTGGCCGACGCCGACCGTCTCCACCAGCACGACGTCGTAGCCGGCCGCCTCCATCACCAGCATCGACTCCCGGGTGGCCTTGGCCACCCCGCCGAGCGTGCCGGAGGTGGGGGAGGGGCGCACGAAGGCGTTCGGGTCGACGGCGAGGCGCTCCATCCGGGTCTTGTCGCCCAGGATCGAGCCGCCCGTGCGGCTGGACGTCGGGTCGACGGCCAGCACCGCGACCCGGTGGCCGAGACCGGTGAGCATGGTGCCGAAGGAGTCGATGAAAGTCGACTTGCCGACACCGGGCACCCCCGTGATGCCCACCCGCACCGCCCCGCCCGCGTGCGGCAGCAGCATCGTCAGCAGCTGCTGCGCCAGCACGCGGTGGTCCGGCCGGGTGGACTCGACGAGGGTGATGGCCCGCGCGATGTACGCGCGCGAGCCCTCCCGCACGCCCGTCGCGTAGCTGTCCGGGTCGATCGTCCGGGGTGCCATCGGATCAGCGCCTCAGAGCTCGTGGCCGAGATCGGCGGCGAGCGACTTCAGGAGGTCGTAGGCCGCCTCCGGGATCACCGTGCCGGGCGGGAAGACCGCCGCGGCGCCCGCCTCGTACAGCGCCTCGAAGTCCTGCGGGGGGATCACCCCGCCGACCACGATGGTGATGTCCTCCCGGCCGGCCGCCGCCAGCTCGGCACGCAGGGCGGGCACCAGGGTGAGGTGTCCGGCGGCCAGCGAGGAGACGCCGACGATGTGCACGTCCGCCTCGACGGCCTGGCGGGCCACCTCGGCCGGGGTCTGGAACAGCGGGCCGACGTCCACCGTGAAGCCGAGGTCGGCGAAGGCGGTGGCGATCACCTTCTGGCCGCGGTCGTGGCCGTCCTGGCCCATCTTGGCGACCAGGATGCGCGGCCGGCGGCCCTCGGCCTCCTCGAACCGCTCGACCAGGTCCCGGGTGCGCTGCAGGGGGGCCGACGGGCCCGCTTCGTCTCGGTACACACCCGAGATGGTACGGATCTGGCCCGAGTGCCGGCCGTACACCTTCTCCAGGGCGTCCGAGATCTCGCCGACGGTGGCCTTGGCGCGGGCCGCGTTCACCGCGAGGTGCAGCAGGTTGCCGTCCAGCGAACCGCCGCTCTGCGGCCCGGCCGCGGCGGCCCGGGTCAGCGCGTCCAGGGCGGCGCGGGTGGCGGCCTCGTCGCGCTCGTCCCGCAGCCGGCGCAGCTTCTCGATCTGGCGGGCCCGTACCGAGGAGTTGTCGACCTTGAGCACCTCGATCTGCTCGTCGCTCTCCACCCGGTACTTGTTGACGCCGATCACCGGCTGGCGGCCGGAGTCGATCCGCGCCTGGGTGCGGGCCGCGGCCTCCTCGACGCGCAGCTTGGGGATGCCCGCGTCGATGGCCTTGGCCATGCCGCCGGCCGCCTCGACCTCCTGGATGTGCTGCCAGGCCCGGTTGGCCAGGTCGCTGGTCAGCCTCTCGACGTAGGACGAGCCGCCCCACGGGTCGATGACCCGGCAGGTGCCGGACTCCTGCTGGAGCAGCAGCTGGGTGTTGCGGGCGATCCGCGCGGAGAAGTCGGTGGGCAGCGCGAGCGCCTCGTCCAGCGCGTTGGTGTGCAGCGACTGGGTGTGGCCCTGGGTCGCGGCCATCGCCTCCACACAGGTGCGCGCGACGTTGTTGAAGACGTCCTGCGCGGTGAGCGACCAGCCGGAGGTCTGCGAGTGGGTGCGCAGCGACAGCGACTTGGGGTTCTTCGGGTCGAACTGCTTGACCAGCTTGGCCCAGAGCAGGCGGGCCGCGCGCAGCTTGGCGACCTCCATGAAGAAGTTCATGCCGATCGCCCAGAAGAACGACAGCCGCGGCGCGAAGGCGTCCACGTCCAGCCCGACGTCCAGCCCGGCGCGCAGGTACTCCACGCCGTCGGCCAGGGTGTAGGCCAGCTCCAGGTCGGCGGTGGCCCCGGCCTCCTGGATGTGGTAGCCGGAGATGGAGATCGAGTTGTACCGGGGCATCTTCTGCGAGGTGTACGCGAAGATGTCCGAGATGATCCGCATCGACGGCTGCGGCGGGTAGATGTACGTGTTGCGGACCATGAACTCCTTGAGGATGTCGTTCTGGATGGTCCCCGCCAGCTTCTCCGGCGGCACGCCCTGCTCCTCGGCGGCCACGATGTACAGCGCGAGCACGGGCAGCACCGCGCCGTTCATCGTCATCGACACCGACATCCGGTCCAGCGGGATGCCGTCGAACAGCTGGCGCATGTCGTAGATCGAGTCGATCGCCACGCCCGCCATGCCGACGTCGCCGGTCACCCGGGGGTGGTCGCTGTCGTAGCCGCGGTGGGTCGGCAGGTCGAAGGCGACCGACAGGCCCTTCTGGCCGGCCGCCAGGTTGCGGCGGTAGAAGGCGTTGGACTCCTCGGCGGTGGAGAAGCCCGCGTACTGGCGCACCGTCCACGGCTGGTTGACGTACATCGTCGGGTAGGGGCCGCGCAGGTACGGGGCGATGCCCGGGTAGGTGCCCAGGAAGTCCAGTCCTTCGAGGTCCGCCGCGGTGTACAGCGGCTTGACGCCGATGCCCTCGGGCGTGTCCCAGAGCTGCTCGTCGACGTCCTTGCCGGTGGCCTGGTGCCAGGCGGTGCGCCACCGGGCGTCGGAGCCGGCCGGGGCCGCGGTCTCCGCGGGGGCGGCGCCGGTGGTGGTGTCGGCGGTGGTGCCGGTGGCCGGGGCGTCGCCGTCGGCGTCCAGCCCGATCGTGGTGAAGTCGGGGATCATCGGGCGACTCCGATCTCGTCGAGCAGGGAGGTCAGGACGGCGACCGCGTCGCCGCCGGCGAAGACGAAGCCGTCCACGCCCGCCGCCTCGTACGCCGCCTGCTGCTCGCCGGGCCGGCCGGCGAGCAGCACCGTCCGGGCACCGGCCGCCTTCAGGGCGGCGGCCACCGCGCCGGCGTGCTCGGCGTAGAGCCGGTCGCTGGAGCAGAGGCAGGCCACCGGGGCGCCGGACGCGGCGAACGCGGCCCCGAGGGCGGCCGGGTCGTTGCCCTCGTGGGCGGTGGTGGCGATCCCGCCGGCCTGGAACAGGTTGGCGGCGAAGGTGGTGCGGGCGGTGTGCGCGGCGGCGGTGCCGATCGACGCCAGGAACAGCTCCGGCCGCCCGCCGGTGGCCGCGAGGTGCGCGTCCGAGCGGTCGCGCAGCGCCTCGAACGCCTCGGCGCGGCGCACCTTCGGCAGCCCGCCGCCCGGGCCGGCCGGGGCCGGCTCGCGGACCAGGGCCTGCTCGCCGAGGTTCGGGAACTCGCTGACGCCGGTGACCGGTTCGCGCCGCTTGGCGAGCCGCACCGAGCGCTCCGCCCAGGTGGCCGCGATCCGCTCCCCGACCAGGCCCGACTCCAGCGCGGCGCGCTGGCCGCCGGCCCGCTCGATCTCCTGGAACCACGCCCAGGCGGCGTGCGCCAGCTCGTCGGTCAGCCGTTCCACGTACCAGGAACCGCCGGCCGGGTCGATCACCCGGGCCAGGTGCGACTCCTCCAGCAGGATCGCCTGGGTGTTGCGGGCGATCCGGCGGGCGAAGGCGTCCGGCAGGCCGAGCGCGGCGTCGAACGGCAGCACGGTGACCGCGTCCGCCCCGCCGACACCGGCGGCCAGGCAGGCGATGGTGGTGCGGAGCATGTTCACCCACGGGTCGCGGGCGGTCATCATCACCGGGGAGGTGACGGCGTGCTGCCGCTGCGCGGAGGCGGCGGGCGTGGCGCCCGAGACCTCGGCCACCCGGGCCCAGAGACGGCGCGCGGCACGGAACTTGGCGATCGTCAGGAACTGGTCGGCGTCCGCGGCGTAGCGGAACTCCAGCTGGCCGAGGGCGGCGTCCACGGACAGGCCGGCGGCGGTGCCGGTACCGGTGCCCTGTGCCTCCCCGCTGCCGTTCGTGCTGCCGTTCGCCTTGCCGTTCGCGCTTTCGGGCGCGTCGCCGCCGCCGGTGAGGGCGCGGAGGTAGGCGACGCCGGTGGCCAGCGAGGCGCCCAGCTCCTGTGCGGGCGAGGCACCGGCCTCGTGGTACGGCAGCGCGTCGACGGTCAGCGCCCGCAGACCGGGGAAGCCCCCGGCGCAGCGGGCCGCGAGCGCGGTGGCCCCGGCGAGCAGCGCGTCGGTGCGCGAGGCGTCGCCGGTGCGGGCCTGGAGGCCCAGTGGGTCGGCGCCCAGGTTGCCGGCGGCGGACCCGGGGGAGACCTCGCGCTCCTGGAGGAGCTCGAACAGCCGTGCCGCGGCCGCGGGGAACTCGGCGCCCGCGTCCAGCACCACGGCGGCGAGGTCCAGGTAGACGCCGTTCAGCGCCTCGCCCAGCGCGGCGACCGGCAGGCCGTCGCCGCCCAGCTCCAGCCAGAGCGAGCCGCCGCCGTGCTCCAGGTCGGCCAGCACGGCCTCGTTGGTGCGGCGCGGGTCGGGGTCGCCGTGCCGCTGGCGGACGTCCCAGCCCGTGACCGAGGCGCCCTGCGGGCGGGCGCCGCGGACGAACGGCGGGAAGCCGGGGAAGCCCGGGTCGGCCGGGGCGTCCTCGGCGGTGTACAGCGGGCGGGCGCGCAGCCCGTCCTGGAGCGCGGTACTGAGCGCGCGCTCGGCCGCTGCGCCGTCCTCGGGCTCCGCCCCCGACTTGCGGAGCACACCCTCGACGAGGGTCTGCCACTGCTCGCGGTGGGCGGCCGGGAACTCGGCGGCCAGGGGAAGCCCTTCGGGCGGGACCGTCATGCCGTGCAGGGTAGCGCCAGTGAACGGGGGCGCAGGAGAGGCGGACGGTGTGACCTTGCCCTCGATTTGCACTCTGTTGCACTACCGGTGCCGTGCGGGGCGCGCGGGGTGGGCGTGAAGTGGTTCGGGAGTGGGTGTGAGGTGGGCGTCAGGTGGACGTGAGGTGGGGTCGAAGTGGCACGGAAGTGGGGTCGAAGTGGGATCGGATCGGGGCTGAAGTGGAGTCGGGGCGCGGCCGGGGCGGGTGGGGGAGCGGACGGCGGACCGGTGGGGGCGGGTGGGGGACGGGTGTCGGACGGGCGGGGAGAGCGGGCCGGGGACGGGCGGGGAGAGCGGGCCGCTTGCGGAACCGGCCGCCGCATCTATTAACTTGGTTAGTAGAACTCGGGCGGGCGGGGTGCTCTCCCCCGGATCCCTGCACGCCCGCCTGCGTTCCCCCGAGCCCCTCCTCCCCGCCCTCCTCGCCCCCCGGAGTCCGAAGTCATGGGAAAGCGCCGCAAGCCCAGCCCGCCGGGCCGGGCCCGTCTGGCGGTCGTCACCACCGCGATGGCCGGCGGTGTCGTCCTCACCGCCGGCCCCGCCCAGGCCGAACCGGTACCCGGCCTCGCCGCCGTCAAGGAACAGGTCGACCAGCTCAACGAGGAGGCCGAGCAGTCGATCGAGCGCTACAACGGCTTCCAGGAGAAGCAGCAGAAGCTCCAGGGCGACGCCAACCGGATCCAGGAGAAGGTGGCCCGTGGTCAGGAGGCGATGAACGAGCTGCGCACCCGGCTGGGCGGCATCGCGGCCGAGCAGTACCGCAACGGCGGCATCGACCCGTCCGTCCAGCTGATGCTCGACTCCGACCCCGGTGCCTACCTCGCGCGGGCCGCCACCCAGAACCGGATCGCCGACTCCCAGGCGGCTCTGCTCCGTCAGGCCCTCGCCGAACAGCGCCGTCTCGACCAGGACCGCGCCGAGGCCACCGCCACCCTCGCGCAGCTCGACGAGGCCGCGGCCTCGCTGACCGCCGAGAAGAAGGCGGTCCAGGAGAAGCTGGCCAGGGCCCAGGCGCTGCTCAACCGGCTGAGCGCCGCCGACCGGGCCAAGGTCAACGCCCAGGAGGCCGCCGCCACCCGCGCCTCGCGCTCCGCCGCCGAGCGGCCCGCCTCCTCCGGTCCCGTCACCGGCCGCGCCGCCGCCATCGTCCAGTTCGCGTACTCCCAGCTCGGCAAGCCGTACGTCTGGGGCGCCACCGGGCCCGCCGGCTACGACTGTTCCGGCCTCACCGGCGCCGCCTACCGTGCCGCCGACATCAGGCTTCCGCGGGTCTCCCAGGACCAGTGGAAGGTCGGCTCCCGCATCGCGCGCGCCGACCTCCAGCCGGGGGACCTCGTCTTCTTCTACGGGGATCTGCACCACGTCGGCATCTACATCGGGGACGGCAGGATGATCCACGCTCCGCGCACGGGGAAGAACGTCGAGATCCTCCCGATCTCCGCCATGCCGTATGTCGGCGCCGTGCGGCCCTGAGGTCGCTGATTCCCCGAGGTCCTGACGCCTCGGCGCCCTGACGCTTGTGATGCTGCGCCGCTCCGGTGCTGCGCGGGGCCGGCGCTCCTGGCGGCAGGTTGCGGCAGCGGGTTCCGGCGGCGGGTACCGGGTGGCCGGGGCCCGCCGCCGGGGCGGGCCTCAGGATCCGGCGAAGCGGAAGACCGTGTCCGGCCAGTCGTCGGCCGCGGGTGCCGTCGCGTCGAGGGCCTTGCTGATCGTGCGCTCCTCGTAGCGGAAGTGGGATTCCATGATCGCCGCGAGCCCGTCGAGCTCCCCCTTGATCGCCTCCCGCTCCTGGGCGGGGGATCGCGCGGCCCGGAGCGCCACTTCGCGCACCCGGGTGAGGATCGAGCCGATCAGTTCGTGGTCCTCGACGAGCTTGCCGATCGTCGGCGCGAGATCCGGCCGCGCGCGCACCAGTTGCGCGAACAGGCCGTCGTCCTCGCCTTGGTGGTGGGACGTCAGGGCGGTGCAGAAGGCCAGGCAGTGGGTGACGAGCGCGTCGTCGCTCAGTCGGCGGGATCCGCCGCCACTCCTGAGATCGTTGATGCGGCGCAGCAGTTCTTGATGGGCTTGGGCGAGCTGACGGCTCAGGGCGACCGTACGGTCGCCGGCAGGGGAAGCCAAGATCGGCAGTCCCTTCGAATTCCGCACCTCCATGCCTGACGCAGTCCGCCACCGGCACGCGATGCCCCGCGATCCGACCACACGGCGCGGCGTCACGGCAAGCCGCGCAGGAAGTCGGCCCGTCCGACTTCTTGCGCGAGGGGTGCACGAGGGGTTCGCGAGGGGTGCGAGGGGTGGCGCGAGATACGAGCGAGGAGGGGTCGAGGGGGCGGGAATATGTAGACCGGTCTACTTTATTCAGTGGACCGGTCTACATATTCGGGGTCTGCGTCGGGAGTGGACGCGCACAGGAAGTCGGACAGGCCGACTTCCTGTGCAGGCGTGGAGGCGGGCCTGCTGGATTATGTGGACCGGTCGACATATTTCAGTAGACCGGTCTACATATTCGTGGCGTGGAACGAGCGCCGCCGTCCGGGGAGGCCGTCGCCCCCTGGGGGATGGCCGTGCACGGGGTAGCGGCCCCGGGCACCGGCGCCCGGGAGCTGGGCCCCAGGAAGTACGGCCCAGTGGGCTGCGGTCCCTGGTACTGCGGTCCCTGGTGCTGCGGGCACGGAGGCTGCGGTCACGGGTGCGGGGCGCAGGCGAGGAGGTAGGGGAGGAGCGGGGCGGAGAGGGCGGCCAGGCGGTAGGCGGGGGCCGGGGGTGCGGGGGTCCGGGCGAGCCGCTGGACACGGGCGAGGACACCGGTCGAGGCGGCGGCGAGGGCGCCCGGTCCGGCCCGGCCGGTGTCCTCGCCGACCGGAGCCGCGGTCGCCAGGGCGTACAGGGCGCCCGCGAGTTCACCGCGCGTCACCCGGGCGAGCGCGTCGTCGTCGGCCGCCATCTCCAGCAGCAGCGCCACCTCGGCCCGCCCGAGGCGCGCCAGCGGCAGCCGGCGGCCGAGGAGCAGCGCGAGGGTGTCCGCCGCGAGCAGCACCAGGTGGTGACGCCCCCGCAGGTGCCCGTGCTCGTGGGCCACCGCCGCGGCGAGCCGGCGTTCGTCCAGCAGTTCCACGGCGCCGCGCGTCACGACCACCCGCGCCCGGCGTCCGGGCAGGCAGTAGACGGCGGGCCGCGGGTCGTCGAGCACCAGCAGCCGGCGCTGCGGATCCCGGGCGGCCACCAGGTCCAGCGTCTCCCGGTGCCGCCGCCGGACCCGGGCGGCCCGCGCGGCGAGCACCGCCCCCACGGTCAGCGCCGCGCCGCCCGCCCCGGCCGGCAGCCACCAGCCGTGCGCGTGCGGTGCCGCGGCGAGGGTCGGCGGGACGGCCGGTTCGACGTGCGGCAGCAGCCCGACCAGCCCGGCCGGCTCGTGGCCGAACGGGGCGAGCAGGTGGTGCGCGGCCAGCAGCAGACCGGTGCCGAAGGAGGCCATCAGCGCGAGCCAGACCGCGGCACCCAGGACCGGCCTGGCCTGGAGCCGTCGGGAGCCGGCCAGCCGCCGGGGGACCACGACCCCGACCAGCACCAGGTGGAGCACCAGCAGGGTGAGGGTCACGGGGCGTCGTCCCGGGCCTTGACCTGCTCCAGTGCGGCGAGCAGCGCCGTGGCCTCGTCCCCGCTGATCCGGTCGACGAAGTGCAGCAGCGCCCCGGCCCGGTCGGGGGTGGTGTCCAGCGCCTGGTGCATCAGCTGCGCGGTGTAGGACTCGCGGGTGCAGGTCGGCTCGTACACCCAGGCGCGGCCGGCCTTCTCCCGGCGCAGCCACCCCTTGGTGTGCAGGATGTCGGCGACCGTGTTGACGGTGGTGTAGGCGACCGGGCGCTGCCGCTGGAGGTCGTCGACGACCTCGCGGACGGTGGTCGGCCGGCCCCAGGACCAGAGCCGGTCCATGATCTCGGCCTCCAGATCGCCGAATCCGCGCAGCACCCGTCCGCTCCTCTGTCGTCCTGCCCCCTGTGCCCGCCGCCCATCGTACGGCCCGGTCCCGCGGGTGGGGCGGGCCCCGGCGCGAGCGCCTCCGCAGCCGTTCCCACCGGTCCGCCGGCCCGGCCCCGACGTTCCTTCCGGCGGCCGGACCCACCCCCGTCGGACGGCCCGAGGACCAGGCCGAGGAGCCCGCGGAGGACCCCGCCGAGGCCCCGTGGACGAGCACGCCGAGGACCCCGCCGGATCCGGTCCGCCGGGGCATGGCCGGAAAAGTGTCCGAATTCGTGGAACCACCGCCCCCGCTTGTCCGACTGCTGTGCCGGATCCGATCGTCTGCTCGCCCAAGGAGTGCTCGCGCATGTGCGGAATCACCGGCTGGGTGTCCTTCCACCAGGACGTCCGCCACAGCGCCCCCGTCATCGAGGCGATGACCGCCACCATGACCCTGCGCGGCCCCGACGCCGGCGGGGTCTGGCTCGGCCGCCACGCGGCCCTCGGCCACCGCCGCCTCGCCGTCATCGACATCGAGGGCGGCGCCCAGCCCATGCCCGACCGCGGCGACGAGCCGGGCGTCGTCCTCACCTACAGCGGCGAGGTCTACAACCACCACCAGCTGCGCGCCGAACTCCGCGCCAAGGGCCACCGGTTCGAGACCCGCAGCGACACCGAGGTGGTGCTCCGCGCCTACCAGGAGTGGGGCGACGCCCTCGTCGACCGGCTGGAGGGCATGTACGCGTTCGCCGTCTGGGACGAGCGCGAGCAGCGCCTCCTGCTGGTCCGCGACCGGCTCGGCGTCAAGCCGCTGTTCTGGGCCGAGGTCGGCGGCGGCCTGGCCTTCGGCTCCGAGCCCAAGGCGCTGTTCGCCCACCCCGACGTCACGCCCACCGTCGACGCCGACGGCCTGCGCGAGGCGTACAGCCTGCTCTTCAACACCGGCCCCACGGTCTGGGCCGGCGTCCGCGAGGTCCACCCCGGCGGCCTGCTCGTCCTCGACCGCACGGGCATCCGCGAGCGCCGCTACTGGGAGCTCACCGCCCGCCCGCACACCGACGACCTGGACGTCACCAAGGAGCGGGTCTCCGAGCTGGTCAACCGCGCCGCCCGGGCCCAGCTGGAGGCGGACGTCCCGCTCTGCAGCCTGCTCTCCGGCGGCCTCGACTCCACCATCGTCACCGCCCTGGTCGCCGACGAACTGCGCGTCCAGGAGGGCCCGCAGGCCAAGCTGCGCTCCTACGCCGTCGACTACAGCGACCAGGCCGAGCAGTTCACCGGCGACGTGCTGCGCACCGGCCACGACACCCCGTTCGCCGCCGAGGCCGGCGCCTTCATCGGCAGCGACCACTCCACCGTGGTGCTCGACCCGCGCACCCTGCTGGACATGGAGAACCGCCGCGCCGTCGTCGTCTCCCGGGACTCGCCGATCGGCGTCGGCGACATGGACACCTCGCTGTACCTGCTGTTCGGCGAGATCCGCAAGCACTCGACGGTCGCGCTCTCCGGCGAGGCGGCCGACGAGGTGTTCGGCGGCTACCCGTGGTTCCACAACCCCAAGGCGCTCGCCGCGCAGACCTTCCCCTGGCTGCTCGTCACCGGGGACGAGGCGGCCATGCCGATCAACCCGGACCTCGCCGCCCACCTGCGGATAGCCGAGTTCCGCGACGACACCTACCGCAGCTCGCTGGCCGCCGTCCCGCACGTGGACGGCGAGAGCCCGGCCGAGCACCGGCAGCGCGAGATGCAGCACCTGTCGCTGACCCGCTGGCTGCGCCAGCTGCTGCACCGCAAGGACCGGCTCTCGATGGCCCAGGGCCTGGAGGTGCGGGTGCCGTACTGCGACCACCGCCTGGTCGAGTACGCGTTCAACGCCCCGTGGGCGATGAAGAACTACGACGGCCGGGAGAAGAGCCTGCTGCGCGCGGCCGGCCAGGGCATCGCCCCGGACTCGGTGCTGTGGCGGCCGAAGAACCACTACCCGGCGACCCACCACGCCGACTACAACAGCGGCCTGCAGCGGCTCGCCCGCGAGGCGCTGGACGCGCCGCACGTGCGCGACATCGCCGACGAGACGGTGATCAAGAGCAGCCTGGACACCCCGGCCGACCAGCTGGAGTGGGGTCACCGGCTGCGGCTGGAGCGGGTCGTCGACCTCGCGCTCTGGCTGGACCACCACCGGCCGGCGCTCGCCGTCTGACGGCCGGTCCGTCCCCTCCCGTCCGGCCGGCGGCGTTTCGACACGCTTGTTCGACACGCGGGGGGTGCGCCGGCGGGCGGGGCCGGTTGGCTGGCCGGCGGACGGCGGGGGCATC
>NZ_JBHJRC010000264.1:0-11655 GCF_042261735.1 Kitasatospora sp. NPDC056327
CCCCTCGTCGCGGAGGGGCCCGGCCTTCCGTCGCCGGTGCCGGTGCTCCGGCCCTGCTCCGGCGCTACTTCAGCATCGCGGCGGCCTCGACCGCCCAGTAGGTGAGGATCTGCTCGGCACCGGCCCGGCGCAGCGAGGTCAGGGTCTCCAGGATCATCCGCTCCCGGTCGATCCAGCCGTTGGCCGCGGCGGCCTCCACCATCGCGTACTCGCCGGACACCTGGTACGCCGAGACCGGCACCGGCGAGGCGTCGGCGACCTGGCGCAGGACGTCCAGGTAGGCCATGCCCGGCTTGACCATCACCAGGTCGGCGCCCTCGGCGACGTCCAGCTCCAGTTCGCGCAGCGCCTCCCGGGCGTTCGCCGGGTCCTGCTGGTAGCTCTTGCGGTCGCCCTTCAGCGAGGAGCCGACCGCCTCCCGGAACGGGCCGTAGAACGCCGAGGCGTACTTGGCGGTGTAGGCGAGGACGCCGACGTCCTGGTGACCGGCCTCGTCCAGCGCCCGCCGGACCACCGCGATCTGGCCGTCCATCATCCCGGACGGACCGACCAGGTGGACGCCCGCGTCCGCCTGCACCCGGGCCATCTCGGCGTACCGCTCCAGGGTGGCGTCGTTGTCCACCGAGCCGTCCCCGGCCAGCACGCCGCAGTGGCCGTGGTCGGTGTACTCGTCGAGGCACAGGTCGGACATGACCACCAGGTCGTCGCCGACCTCGGCGACCACGTCCCGGATCGCCCGCTGCAGGATGCCGTCCGGGTTGGTGCCCTCGCTGCCGACCGCGTCCTGGACCTCCGGGACGCCGAACAGCATCACGCCGCCCAGGCCGGCCGCGGCCGCCTCGACGACGGCCTTGCGCAGCGTCTCCCGGGTGTGCTGGACCACGCCCGGCATCGAGGAGACCGGGACGGGCTCGCGCACGCCCTCACGGACGAACAGCGGCAGGATCAGCTCCGCCGGGTGCAGCCGGGTCTCGGCGACCAGCCGGCGCATCGCCGGGGTGGAGCGCAGACGGCGCGGGCGGACGTACGGGAATTCAGCGGACACGGCTTCTCTCTCCGGACGGTGGTGCGGTGGTGCGGCACCGGGGGCGGCGGTGGGCCGCCCCCGGCCGTGGGTCAGCGCGCGGCCTTGCGGCGCGAACCCGGACGGCGCTCGCTGGGCCGGTAGACCGGCTCGCCGGCGGCGGTCGCGGTGTCCCGGCGCTTGGCCCCGAAGTCTGCCAGGGCCTGGGCCAGGGCGGCCGCCGACGGCGCCGGGGCCATCACGTCGACCCGCAGGCCGTGCTCCTCGGCGGTCTTGGCGGTGGCCGGGCCGATGCAGGCGATGACGGTCACGTTGTGCGGCTTGCCCGCGATGCCGACCAGGTTCCGCACGGTGGAGGACGAGGTGAACAGCACCGCGTCGAACCCGCCGCCCTTGATCGCCTCGCGGGTCTCGGCCGGCGGCGGCGAGGCGCGCACCGTGCGGTACGCGGTCACGTCGTCGACCTCCCAGCCCAGCTCGACCAGGCCGGCCACCAGGGTCTCGGTGGCGATGTCGGCGCGCGGCAGGAGCACCCGGTCGATCGGGTCGAACACCGGGTCGTACGGCGGCCAGTCCTCCAGCAGCCCGGCCGCGGACTGCTCGCCGGAGGGCACCAGGTCCGGCTTCACGCCGAAGTCCACCAGGGCCTGGGCGGTGGTCTCGCCGACCGCCGCGACCTTGATGCCGGCGAACGCGCGGGCGTCCAGGCCGTACTCCTCGAACTTCTCGCGGACCGCGCGGACCGCGTTGACCGAGGTGAAGGCGATCCACTCGTAGCGGCCGGTGACCAGGCCCTTGATCGCCCGCTCCATCTGCTGCGGGGTGCGCGGCGGCTCGACCGCGATGGTCGGCACCTCCTGCGGCACCGCGCCGTAGGAGCGCAGCTGCTCGGAGAGCCCGTACGCCTGCTCCTTGGTGCGCGGCACCAGCACGTTCCAGCCGAACAGCGGCTTGGTCTCGAACCAGGAGTGCGAGGCGCGGTGGGCGACCTGCTCGCCGACCACGGCTATCACCGGGGTGGCCGGGTCCACCGGGGCGGACACCGGGGAGGGCAGCACCCGGGCGGCCTTGAGGTCCGCCGCGATGGTGGCCAGGGTCGCGGTGAAGGTGCGCTGACGGGTCGTGGTGCCGGAGAGCGTCGCGCTGAGCGCCGAATCCGGCTTGCGGCCGTTGGACACCAGCGCGTTGGCGGTGGCCGGCAGCTGGCCCAGGGTGGTGCGCACCACCAGGGTGGTCTCCGGCGCGCCCAGGTCCACCGGGGAGCCGGCCAGCAGCGCCACGGCCTCCACGAAGCGGACGTCGGTGCCGGCCGCGCCGCGCAGCGGAACGCCCGCGTAGGCGGGCACGCCGACCGACTGGGCGACGCCCGGGATCACCTCGAAGGCGATCCCGGCACCGGCGCAGCCGAGCATCTCCTCGGCCGCGCAGCCGTCCAGGCCGGGGTCGCCGTCGACGGTGCGCACCACGTGCTTGCCGGAGCGCACGGCCTCGGCGACCAGCCGGGCCAGGTCGAAGTCCGGCCCCTCCACGCCCGGGGCGTGCACCTGCACACCGGACGGACAGTGGCTGCGCACGGCGGCGGCGGTCAGCGGGTCGGCGACCAGCACGTCGGCCGAGGCCAGCACCTCGACGGCGCGCAGCGTCAGCAGGCCCGGGTCACCGGGGCCCGCGCCCAGGAAGGTGCAGCGGCCGGCGGCGGGGACGGTACCCCCGAACGGGCTGTCGGCCGGGAACTCGGTGGCGGTGGTGGGGCTCATCGGGCTCGCTCCCCCATCAGGGCGGCCGCGCCCGCGTCGAGCAGCCGGGCGGCCAGCGCGCGGCCGAGGGCCGCCGCCTGCCGCTCGGCGGTCTCGTCGAGGACGATCGGACCGTGGGCGGACATCTTCAGCAGGGTGGCGCCGTCGACGGTACCGACCACGCCCTCCAGCCGCAGTTCGTTCTGGTGGCCCCAGCCGGCCAGCGCGGCGACCGGTGCGGAGCAGCCGGCCTCCAGGGTGGCCAGCAGGGCGCGCTCGGCGGCGACCGCGACCCGGGTGGGGGCGTGGTCCAGGGCCGACAGGGCGGCGGCCAGGCCGGTGTCGGAGGAGACGCACTCGACGGCGAGCGCGCCCTGGCCGGGGGCCGGGACCATCAGCTCGGGGGCGAGGTGCTCGGTGAGCTCGGCGGCCCGGCCGAGCCGGTTCAGGCCGGCGGTGGCCAGCACCACGGCGTCCAGCTCGCCGGAGGTCACGAAGCCGATCCGGGTGTCCACGTTCCCGCGGATCGCGACCGTCTCCAGCCCGGCGCCGTTGGCCCGGGCCCAGGCGTTCAGCTGCGCCATCCGGCGCGGCGACCCGGTGCCGATCCGGGCCGGACGGCCGGCTCCGGCCAGCTTCTCCACCAGTTCGCCCAGCGTGAGGCCCTCGCGGGCCACCAGGGCGTCGCGGCTGTCCTCGCGCGGCGGGACGGCCGCCAGCGTCAGGCCCTCGGCGGCCGCGGTGGGCAGGTCCTTGAGCGAGTGCACGGCGAAGTCGATCCGGCCCTCCAGCAGCGCGTCGCGCAGCGCGGAGACGAACACACCGGTGCCGCCGATCTGGGCCAGCGCCTCGCGGGAGGTGTCGCCGTAGGTGGTGATCTCCACCAGCTCGACGGGGCGCCCGGTGCGGCGCGTCACCTCGCGGGCGACCATGCCCGACTGGGCCATGGCGAGCGCGCTGCGCCGGGTGCCGAGCCGCAGGGGTGCGGCGGTGGCGTCCGGTGCCCGGCCGATGAGCGGTTGACCATTCATGAGGTGATCGTCCCGGTGGTACTCGTGGGATGGCTGACGGTTCATCCGGCGCCCCCGCCCGCAGGCTGCTGGGTGCCGATCGGGGTGCCCGAGACCGCGTGCACGGCGGCCGGGTCGAGGTCGAACAGTTCGCGCAGGGCCTCCGCGTAGGAGGCGCCGCCCGGCTCGGCGGCCAGCTGCTTCACCCGCACGGTGGGCGCGTGCAGCAGCTTGTCGACCACCCGGCGGACGGTCTGGCCGATCTCGGCGCGGGAGCGCTCGTCCAGACCGGGCAGCCGGGAGTCCAGCCGGCCCAGCTCGGCGGTGACCACCTCGGAGGCCATCGCGCGCAGCGCCACCACGGTGGGGGCGATCCGCGCGGCCCGCTGGGCGGCACCGAACGCGGTGACCTCCTCGGACACGATGCCGCTGACGGCGTCGACGTCGCCGGCGCCGGGGGTGGCGGCGTGGGCGTGCGAGAGGCTCTCCAGGTCGACCAGGAGCGCGCCGGGCAGTTCGTGCACGGCGTGGTCGACGTCGCGCGGCATGGCGAGGTCGAGGAAGGCGAGCGGGGTCGCGCCGGCCCGCGAGGCGACCGCGGCCTCGACGTCCTCCGCCCCGATCACCACGCCGGCCGCGCCGGTGCAGGAGATCACCAGGTCGACGTCGGCCAGCGCGCCGGGCACCTTGGAGAGCTCCAGGGTACGGGCGACGTCCGGACCGAGGATCTCGGCGAGCCGCTCGGCGCGGGCCGGCGTCCGGTTGGCGATCAGCAGGTCGGTCACGCCCGAGCGGACCAGGGTGGCGGCGGCCAGCGAGCTCATCGAGCCCGCGCCGACCACCAGCGCCCGCTTGCCGGCGATGCCGCCCGCGACGGCCGCGACCTGCTCCAGTCCGAAGGTCACCAGCGACTGGCCGGCCTTGTCGATCCCGGTCTCGCTGTGCGCCCGCTTGCCGACCCGCAGCGCCTGCTGGAACAGCTCGTTCAGGCCGCGCCCGGCGGTGTGCTCCTCCTGGGCCCTGGCCAGCGCGTCGCGCAGCTGGCCGAGGATCTGGCCCTCGCCGACCACCATCGAGTCCAGGCCGCAGGCCACCGAGAAGAGGTGGTGGACGGCGCGGTCCTCGTAGTGGACGTAGAGGTGCGAGGTCAGCTCCTCCAGGTCCACACCGCTGTGGTGGGCGAGCAGCAGCGACAGCTCGGCGACGCCGGCGTGGAACTTGTCGACGTCCGCGTACAGCTCGATCCGGTTGCAGGTGTTCAGCAGCGCGGCCTCGCCGACGGCGGTGGACGCGGCCGCGTCGTGCAGCAGCCGGGTCGGCACCTCACCGGTCAGCGCGGCGCGCTCCAGCACGCCGACGGGGGCCGTGCGATGGCTCAGCCCAACGACGAGAAGACTCACGCCCGCCCCCTGGTCCCACGAATCTCGGTGCTCATGCCGGCATCACCGCGGACAGCTCGCCCTCGCCGGCCTTGCCGGGCTTGCCCTTCGCCGCCGCGTCCGCGTCCTTGGCCGCCGGGGTGTCGGCCGTCCGCGGCTTGGCGCTGCCGCCGGCGGCCCGGCGCAGCTTGGCCGCCGCGGCGCGGACCGGGCCGGGGGCGCGGTCGAGCACGGACTCGGTGCGGTCCGGCTCGTCGCCGGCCTTGCGCTGCTCGTGGAAGGCGAGGATCTGCAGCTCGATGGAGAGGTCCACCTTGCGCACGTCCACGCCGTCCGGGACGGTCAGCACGGTCGGGGCGAAGTTCAGGATGCTGGTGACACCGGCCTCGACCAGCCGGTCGCAGACCTGCTGGGCCGCACCGGGCGGGGTGGTGATGACGCCGATCGAGACGTGCTGGCTCTCCACGATGGACTCCAGTTCGTCCATGTGGCGCACCGGCAGGCCGGCCGCGCTGCTGCCGACCACGGCCGGGTCGGCGTCGAGCAGGGCGGCGACCCGGAAGCCGCGGGAGGCGAAGCCGCCGTAGTTGGCGAGCGCGTGACCGAGGTTGCCGATGCCGACGATGACGACCGGCCAGTCCTGGGTCAGGCCCAGCTCGCGGGAGATCTGGTAGACGAGGTACTCGACGTCGTAGCCGACGCCGCGGGTGCCGTACGAGCCCAGGTAGGAGAAGTCCTTGCGCAGCTTGGCGGAGTTCACCCCGGCCGCGGCGGCCAGTTCCTCGGAGGAGACGGTCGGCACCGAGCGCTCGGAGAGCGCGGTGAGCGCGCGCAGATAGAGGGGCAGCCGGGCGACGGTCGCCTCCGGGATGCCCCGGGCACGCGAGGGTCGGCGCGCGGCGCCCTGGTCGGGCGTCTGCGAACTGCTCTGTGGTGATCGGCCGATTGCCACGGTGCTCCTGTGGGTGAAGCTGGGCTTTGGCAGCCAGGCTATGCGTTTGTGAACGTGTGCACAAAGATGGTGTCCGATTTGTCCCCGCACAGTGATGCGCATCACGCCGTCGACCCCATAGCACCGGCCGATTTCCGGACCGCCGCCGGGGGCGGTGCGGCGGGTGGCCGGGGGACGCACGGAAGACGGCCCGGCAGCTCGCGCGGGGCGGGCACCGGCACCGGGCGCGCGGCGTCCCGCCGGACCAGCGGGACCGGCTCGCCCGACGGACGGGAGCGTGCCCGCCCCAGCCGGGGCCACACCACCCGGGCCGCCTCGCGCAGCGGCTCCGTCCGGTTCCCGGGCGGGCAGGACGGCGCGTCCAGGCAGTGCCGCAGCAGACCGGCCGTGGCCCGGGCGTCGCCCAGCGCGGTGTGCGCCGGGAACCCGCCGAGACCGGCCGCCTCCACGCAGGCCGTCAGGCCGAAACCCCGGGCCTGCGGCAGGTGGGCGCGGGCCAGGCGCATGGTGCACAGCAGCGGCACCGGTGGCAGCGGCACCCCGATCCGGGCGAACTCGCGGTCCAGGAAGGCGTGGTCGCAGGTGACGTGGTGGCCGACCAGCACCCGGCCGGCCAGCAGCTCCAGCAGCGCGGGCGCGATCTCGCGGAACCGCGGGGCGCCCTCGACGTCCTCCTGGGCGATCCGGTGCACATGGGTCGGGCCGACCGGGCCGAGCGGGTCCAGCAGGGTGCAGAACTCGCCCTCGGCGCGGAGCCGCTCGTCCAGCAGCACCACGGCGACCTCGACCACCCGGTGCCGCCAGGGGCTGCGGCCGGTCGCCTCCACGTCCACCACGGCGAAGCCCCCGCGCGCGGCCGACGGCTCGGCGGGCGCGACCGGGGGCGGGCCGGGAAGCATGGCGGCACTCCTCGCGTGCTCAGCCCCCCACGGGCGCATACGAGTTCGATCGTAAGCCGATCGGCGGCGGGCGCCGCAAACCGGGCACGCGGATTCTTCACAACGATTCGGCGAACCGCCCCCGCCGGACGGCGGGGGCGCGGGACGCCTCCGCCGGAACGGGCCGGGCGACCCCGCCGGCGGGGATCAGGCGCCGAGGGCGGTGCGCAGGCGCTTCTCGTCCACCCGCCAGAAGTCGTGCTGGCGGCCGTCGATCAGGGTGACCGGGATCTGCTCCCAGTAGCGCCGGTGGAGCTCCTCGTCCCGGGTGATGTCCTTCTCCTCGAAGGCCGCTCCCAGCTCCGCCGTCACCCGGACGATCACCTCCCGGGCGTCGTCGCACAGGTGGCAGCCGGGCTTGGCCACCAGGGTCACCGTCCGGTCGGCCGGCGCCGGCCCCCGGTTCTTGTCACGTCGCAGCAGTGGGCTCACCCCGCCATTGTGCGACGTCCTCACGGACCGGCCGGACACCGGCGTCCCTCCCCCCGTTCACCGGGCGGGCACGCCGCCGTCACGGTCGAGGCGCAGGTCGCTGGCTATGCTCGAAGACATGGCCGTGCTCCGAAGGCTCACCCAGGCAAAGCGCTCCACCAGCGCGCGGACCGCCCTGGCGGGCGAGGCCGCGGCCGAGGCGGCGGAGGCCGCGCTGCGGGCCGCGCCGGAGCCCGGGGCGCCCGGCGGGCCCGCCGGGGAGGAGCAGCCGGGCAGGCGCGGCAAGGCCCCCAGGCCCCCCGAGGGGAACCACACCCCCGAGCCGGGCGACCCGCGCGCCGCCGCCTTCTTCGACTGCGACAACACCATCCTGCGCGGGGCCGCGATCTTCTACCTCGGCGTCGGCCTCTACCGGCGCGGCTTCCTCAGCCGCCGGGACATCGCCCGGTTCGCCTGGCAGCAGGCCTGGTTCCGGCTGCACGGCACCGAGGACCCGGAGCACATGGCCGACGCCAAGCACACCGCGCTCGGCGTGGTGGCGGGCAAGCGGACCGCCGACCTGGAGGCGCTCTGCGAGGAGGTCTTCGAGGACGTCATCGCCGACAAGGTGTGGCCGGGCACCCGGGCGCTGGTGCAGATGCACCTGGACGCGGGGCAGCGGGTCTGGCTGGTCACCGCAGCGCCGGTGGAGGTCGCCCGGATCATCGCGGCCCGGCTCGGCATGACCGGCGCGCTGGGCACCGTCGCCGAGGCGCGCGACGGCGCGTACACCGGACGGCTGGTCGGCGAGCTGCTGCACGGACCGGCCAAGGCCGCCGCCGTGCGCGCCCTGGCCCGGCGCGAGCGGCTCGACCTCGACCGGTGCGCCGCGTACAGCGACTCGGCCAACGACATCCCGATGCTCTCGCTGGTCGGCCACCCGTACGTGGTGAACCCGGACGGCGCGCTGCGCCGCCACGCCCGCGCGCAGGGCTGGCGGGTCCGGGACTTCCGCACCGGGCGCAAGGCGGCCCGGGTGGGCCTGCCGGCGGCGGCCGCGCTCGGGGTGGCCGCGGGAGCGACGGCGGCCGGGGTCGCGCTGCACCGCCGGCACCGCTCCTGAGCCCTCCGGACCGGTCGCCGGACCCCGCCGGGGGCCGTGCGCGGTCCCCCCGTCCGGCCGCCCCTCGCCGGGGTGAGCGCGGTCAATTCGCGCGCTGACCAGGCCGCCCGTACGGGCGAACTCCCGCGCGCCGCGGGCCCGGCCGGGCCCGCCGACCGAACTCGTCGGCCGGTGACCGGATCTGATCGTTCGCCGACTTGCGAAAGTCGGGGATTATCGGGCCCCCGAGCCGGGAAACCGCCCGCCGCGCCACCGAATTGGTCACCCGGCGCACCCGTTCGGTCACGTTGGGCCAGAGCATCGCCGACATGTTCGGTCAGTGTCGGCCGGATGTGGACCCCCCGCGGATCCCAAACGACCACTTCGACCACACGGTGTAGCTGTCATTGCACAAAGCGTTATTCTCTCCTGGATGCACGTCACCCACCCGCCCCAGCACGACCGGGCGGACACGGGCGTGCTCTCCGCGCAGGCGGAGGTGATCCGTCCACAGTTCTGCCTCTGGGAGTCCCGTGTACCCACCCGTCCGGAACGACGCGCCTGCACCCTCCCGCCCGTCGTCCGCGCCCCTGCGCTCCCGCACCGGCCTCCGCGGCCGCCCGGCCCAGCCCCGGCAGATCTCCACCGGCCTGGACCTGCTGCGCAGCCTGCTCCGGAGCCAGCTCGTCGTCACCCCCCAACCCGTGCCCGCCGGCGCCCCGTTCGCCCCCCAGGCCGCTCCCCCCGGCGGCCCGCTGCTGCGCACCACCGCGGCCGGCCAGACCGGCGCCGGCGCGCGCGGCCGCAGCGGCACCGCCGCCGGCCGCGGCCGGACCCGCACCACCGCCGGCCCCGGCCACGAGACCGAGCACAACCCGGTGATGGAGCTGGTCGAGCGCGCCCAGGCCGGCGAGAGCGAGGCCTTCGGGCGGCTCTACGACCACTACTCGGACACCGTCTACCGCTACATCTACTACCGGGTCGGCAGCCGGGCCACCGCCGAGGACCTCACCAGCGAGACGTTCCTGCGCGCGCTGCGCCGGATCGGCACCTTCACGTGGCAGGGCCGGGACTTCGGCGCCTGGCTGGTGACCATCGCCCGCAACCTGGTCGCCGACCACTTCAAGTCCAGCCGGTTCCGGCTGGAGGTCACCACCGGCGAGATGCTCGACTCCAACGAGTGCGAGCGCAGCCCCGAGGAGTCGGTGCTGGAGTCGCTCTCCAACGCCGCCCTGCTGGAGGCCGTCCGGCGGCTGAACCCGCAGCAGCAGGAATGCGTCACCCTCCGTTTCCTCCAGGGGCTCTCGGTCGCCGAGACCGCCCGGATCATGGGCAAGAACGAGGGGGCCATCAAGACCCTCCAGTACCGCGCCGTGCGCACCCTGGCCCGTCTGCTCCCGCCCGACGCGCGGTGAGCCGGCGGCGTTCCGGGGAGCGTTCCGGGGAAGCGGCGGGAGAGATAGGAAGCGGGCCGTCACCACACGTGGCGGCCCGACACATCCGGGTGAACGGTCGGTCCGATGATCAGCCGTGCGTAACCGACCGCCCGCACCGCTCGTTGGCCAGCGTGCAAGCCTCCACCAGGCGTACGGTCAAGTCGAATTGCGACCTCTCACCCGATGGAGTGGCTTTGGCTTGCCGGGGCAACCGTCCGGCAGGCCGGGGTGTCGACAACGACGAAGGGAGGTGCGGCCCGTGACGGCAAACGTGCTGGAACACCGCCGGGCGAAGGCCTTCGCCGAGGCGCTGGAGGCCCACCAGGCGGAGCGAAGCGCTGCCGACGGTGAAGAAACGGCCAACACCGCTGCCGGCAACGCCGGTTCGGCCGCGATGGCGGAACTCATCGACACGGTCGGCGCGCTCCGCGCGCTGCCCGCACCGGAACTCGACCGCGAGGTCCGGACCGTCCAACGCGCCCAGCTGATGGCCGCGTTCGAGCAGGCCTTCGCGGGCGGCCCGGGCGCCACCGTGCCGAGGCAGCGCCGCCACCGGACCGTCCGGACCGCGCCGCGCGGGCGCTGGAGCCGGCGGTTCGCGATCGGCGGGCTGGTCGCCGGCCTCGCCGTCGGCAGTTTCGCCGGCGCGGCGGCCGCCAGCGGCAACGCCCTCCCCGGCGACCCGCTGTACGGCATGAAGCGCGGACTGGAGGGCCTGCGGCTCAACCTCGCGGAGTCCGACAGCGAGCGCGGCGAACTGCTCCTCGACAACGCGGCCACCCGCCTCGGCGAGGCGCGGTCGCTGGTCGGCCGGGCCGGCACCGGCGGTTCGCTCAGCCCGGGCACCGTCGACCAGGTCCGCAAGGCCCTCGACGACATGCACGCCGACGCGCTCAAGGGCCGGGACCTGCTGCGCGCCGTCTACCGCAACAACGGCTCGCTCGACCCGATGCGGGCCCTGGCCGGCTTCGCCCAGGACGAGGACGGCACCTGGGCCGAGGTGCAGTCCCGGCTGCCCGTCCAGCTGATCCCGCAGGCCCACCTGGTGGACCAGCTCTTCGACGACATAAGCCAGGACGTCGCGCCCCTGCGTCTGGTCCAGCAGCCCGCCGGCAGCGGGACACCGACCGACGGCGGGGCGGGCGACGGCACCCGGGGCCAGGGCACCGGCGGCTCCGGCGGACCCTCCGCCGGCACCGCGCCCGACGCCGGCCGGACGGACGGCGGGGCACCGGCCCAGGGCGGCGTCATCGGCGGCCTCACCGGCACCGTGACCGGCGGACGGCCCGGCGGCCTCCCGCTGGTCCCGCCGCAGGGCGGCGTCCCGGCACCGGCCGCACCCGCAGCCCCCGGCGCACCGGCCGCGCCGGCGCCGAGCGCCGACGCCGGCGTCGTTCCGGGGCCGGTCGGCGGACTGGTGGACAACCTCACCAGCGGGCTCACCGGCACCAGGCCCTCGCCCAGCGCGGACGCCCCCGCCCCGGTCCCGGCACCGGACCAGTCCCCGGCGCCGACGGCCGACGCACCGCCCAGCGCGAGCAGCGGGGCCACCCAGCAGGGCGTCGAGGTGCCACCGCTGATCCCGGGCCTGCTGCCCGGTCTGCGGATCCTCGGCGGCTGACCGGACGGACCCGGCGGAACGGGCGGGCCCCGGCGGACATCCCGTC
>NZ_JBHJRC010000265.1:0-11499 GCF_042261735.1 Kitasatospora sp. NPDC056327
TCTGTAGTAGCGGTCCTCTTGCGACAGGCCCGCGAACAGCCGTGACCCCGCGGGCGCCGTCACCGTGTTCCACCCCATGTGCGGCACCACGTCGGCCGTCAGCGGGGCGGCCGTGGCGGCCCCCGCGGTGGCGCCGGCGGCCGCGGGGGCCGGGGCGGCGGACTTGTCGAAGGAGACGCTGCCCGCGCGGCCGGTGCCGTTCACCGGGGCGGCCGGCTTGTCGTCCAGCACCGAGCGGATGTCGAGGGTGTCCCGCATCTCCTTGAGGCCCAGCGGGTCCTCCTCGCCGCCCATCAGCTGCTTGCGGACGAAGGTCTTCGGGTTGAGGTCCTCGAACTCGAAATCCTTGAAGTCCGGGCCCAGCTCGCTGCGGATGTCCTCCTTCGCGGTGTCCGCGAAGGACCGGATCTTCCGGACGAAGCCCATGGTGTCCTGGATCAGCTTCGGGAGCTTGTCCGGGCCGAAGATCACGATGGCCATGATGACCAGGGTCAGGATCTCCAGTGTGCCCACGTCGTTGAACACCCAAAGCTCCCTAGGCTCGCGACCGGTTCGGACAAACGCTCCTCACAGCGTAGTGGCCATCGGCGGGTCCATGACCCCCGGTGTGATGAAGCCGTGGTGAAGACCCGCCGATGTTCTCGGCCACCGTGGCCGGATGACGCCTATCTGTTCTCGTGGTGCAGACCGGCGACACCGGAACTCGGCGTGCGTTCCGGCAGGTCGTGCGGGGGCGTCGCACCCCGGGTGACCGCCACCGGGCGCAGCGGCAGGTCCGCCGCGGGGACCTGGGCGTTCATCGGGACCATGCCGCCCCGGCCGCCGGCCGGGCTGACCGTGGTGCCGTGCTGGTCGTCGCCCGGGCCGGCCACGTTGCCGACGCCGCCGAGCGTCACCGCGGCGACCGAGAAGGCGCCGGCCGCGGCGAAGACGAAGCGCCGGCCGCGCGGCGGGGCCGGCCGGACCACCGGGGCGATCGCGGCCGCGGCGGCCGCCAGCGGCTGCGGGCGGACCGGGGTGTCCGGGCGGGCCGAGCGGCGCCCGATCAGCGGGCGCAGCACCGAGCCGCGGCCGAAGGCCCGGGGGTCGACGCCGGGCACCGGGGTGTCGGCGCCGAGCGCTCCCGCGCCGAAGGAGGCCCCGGCGCCGCGGCCGAAGGAGCCGCCGTCCAGCCGGCTGCCGCCGAGCGTGCCGGCGGCGACGCCGCCGCCCGGAAGGTCGTCGTCGTCCCGGCGCGGCGGGTCGGTCCGCGGCTGCCCCTCGTCCTCCGGGAGCGCGCCGACCGCCATCAGCCGGGCCATCAGCCCGGAGGACGGGCCGGGCGTGCCGGTGCGGGTCAGCAGGTGTTTGACGGCGCGGCCCTCGTCGGCCTCGGCGAGACACTGGGGACAGGTCGCCAGGTGGGCCTGGACGCGCTCGCGCGAGTCGTGGCCGAGTTCGCCGTCGAGGAAGGCGGAGAGCCGCTCCCCGAGGTGGTGCTCCTCCGCGGCGGGCTCGACGGCCCGCACGGCGACGGCGCGCAGGGCCGGGTCGCCCGGGAGCCCCGGCCGCGGCGCGTCCGGCGTCACGGCACCGTCCTGGCCGCGGCGGACCAGTGCGGGCCAGCCGCCGCGGCGGGCGGCGGTGCGCCCGGGGACGTCCGGGTGGCCCGGTCCTGACCGGCCCGTTCCGCTCACGATCGCCTCCGTCCGCGCCCGCCCGGCGCGACCGCGGCCTCACCGGCGAGGGCTCCGACCGGCACCGGCTGCTCCTCGCCGCCGCCGCGGCGCTCACGGCCGGGGGCCGAGCCGGGGGCACGGTGCTTGAGCGCGGCGCGCAGGTGGGAGCGGCCGCGGTGGATGCGGCTGCGGACGGTGCCGAGCTTGACGCCCAGCGTCGCGGCGATCTCCTCGTAGGAGAGGCCCTCGATGTCGCAGAGCACCACGGCGGCACGGAACTCGGGCGCCAGGGTGTCCAGCGCGTGCTGGACGTCGGCGTCGAAGTGGGTGTCGCTGAAGTGCTGGGCCGGGCTGGGCTCGCGGGAGGCCAGGCGCTCGGCCGCGTCGTCGCCGAGCGCGTCGAAGCGGATGCGCTGGCGACGGCGGACCATGTCCAGGAACAGGTTGGTGGTGATCCGGTGCAGCCAGCCCTCGAACGTGCCGGGGGTGTAGGTCGACAGCGAGCGGAACACCCGGACGAAGACCTCCTGGGTGAGGTCCTCGGCGTCGTGCTGGTTGCCCGTCAGGCGGTAGGCGAGACGGTAGACGCGGGCGCTGTGTGCCTCGACGATCTCCTCCCACGTGGGAGGGGTCCAGGTCTGCGCGTCGGGGCCCTCGGCGAAGGTCGCGAGGGCGGGGGCCTCGGCGGTACCGGCTGCCGGCGCCTCGGGCGCGGGGGCCGGCTGGTCCAGGGTGGAGTGCGCAGGCTGGTTCATCACGGGCTTCGGCGTACGGACCGACGCGGTGCCGCGGGAGTGCCGCCGCACGGGGACGTCGCCCTCGGCCACACCTCCTCGGTCGGCTCTTCTGCCCAGCAGGGCCACCACCATATCCACCTCGCCCGTCAAGCCCGGATAAGAAGCGTCCGGGACCTCGCCCGGGACCGGCCGGCCGTCGAACCCGGCACCGGACCGTTCCCGGCGCCGCGCCCGGGCCCCGATGCGGAGCCCGGAGAAGCTTCCGGGGGGTGTCCGGGACGCCCCGTTCCCGCGGTCCCTGCTCCACCAACGGCCCGCCGCCGTACGCGGTTCCCGCCCGGCCAGTAATCTGTGGCAGGAAATATCGACATCCGTCGGCGCCGGGCCGCCACCCGGGGCTCCGAAAGAGGCAGCCATCAGCGAGTTCGGGCCCGCGCGTGCGGCTCTCGCCGACACCTACGTCGGCGAGGACGCGGTGCTGACCTACGCCCGGGCGCAGTCCGCGCGGACCGGGATCCGGGCGATCGGCCCCAGCGGCGGCGCCTGTCTGCGGCTGCTGGCGGCCGCGCTGGACGCCAAGGCGGTGGCCGAGATCGGCACCGGCACGGGCGTCTCCGGGGTCTACCTGCTGCGCGGCATGCGGCCGGACGGCGTGCTCACCACCGTCGACTCGGAGCCGGTGCGCCAGCAGCTGGCCAAGGAGGCGTACCAGGCGGCGGGGTTCGCGGCCAACCGCTCGCGGTTCATACCGGGCCGGGCACTGGACGTGCTGCCGCGGCTCGCGGACGGCCAGTACGACCTGGTGTTCTGCGACGGCGACCCGGCGGAGTCCGGGGAGTACCTGGCGGAGGCGCTGCGGCTGCTGCGGCCGGGCGGGATGGTCTGCTTCGAGGGCGTGTTCCAGGAGGGCCGGCTGGCCGAGCCCGAGCTGCGGGACCCACGGACGCAGTCCGTGCGGGACCTGGTCCGGGACGTCCGGGAGAGCGAGGCGCTGCTGCCCGCGCTGCTGCCGGTGTCGGACGGGCTGCTCTGTGCCGTGAAGCGCTGAGCCCCCCGCCCCGGCGCGGCGGGCGGGTCCGTGGGCCCGTTGCGGCCCGGTGCGCGCCGTTGCGGGCCCGGGAGGTCCGTGGGCCCGGTGCGGCCCGCGGGAGCGGGTACGGGAAAAGTACGGGGCCCGGGCCGACACGACGGTCGTACCCGGGCCCGCAGCACATCTCCAGGAGATGGCGAGCACCTGCTGCGGTCAGCCGCAGGCCTTCTTCAGGGCCTCGCCGAGGGCGTCGGCCTCGTCAGGCGTGAGCTCCACCACGAGGCGTCCGCCGCCTTCGAGCGGAACGCGCATGATGATGCCCCGCCCCTCTTTGGTGACTTCGAGCGGGCCGTCACCCGTCCGCGGCTTCATGGCCGCCATGCTCGTTCCCCTTCCTGCAACCGCTCAGCTACGCACCGGCAGTCCGTCCACCGCCGGTATCGAACGCATTGATCGGAAGCCATTATCCCGCATGCCACGGCCTGATGACCAACATCACTCTCGGCGCAACCTCGTCCGGACCGCCCCAATCCCTCACATTCTCCGGCATAAGCCCCGGCGCGGCGGCGGTCCGTACGCCACCGGAAGGTGCGATACCTCACACTCCCCAGGCGGCCGGGTGCTCCGGCATCCTGGCAGCCGGCGATCAGAGCCGATCACGAGCAAGGGAGCCCTCGCCCATGTCCGATTCCGTGCTGTACGAGCTGGACGGCGGCCTGGCCGTCATCACCGTCAACCGCCCCGAGGCGATGAACGCGCTCGACGTGGCGACCAAGGTGGCGCTGCGGGACACCGTGACCGAGGCCGCGGCGGACCCGGCGGTGCGGGCCGTGCTGCTGACCGGCGCGGGCGACCGGGCGTTCTGCGTCGGGCAGGACCTCAAGGAGCACCTGGGCCTGCTGAAGCGGGCCGAGGAGACCGGCGAGGGCGCGCTGCGGACCGTCGCCGAGCACTACAACCCGCTGGTGCGGGCGCTGGCCGGAATGCGCAAGCCGACCGTGGCCGCGGTCGGCGGGGTGGCGGCCGGCGCGGGGGCCTCGCTGGCCTTCGCCTGCGACTTCCGGATCGTCGCGGACACCGCCGGCTTCAACACCGCGTTCGCCGGGATCGCGCTGACCGCCGACTCCGGCGCCTCCTGGACGCTGCCGCGGCTGGTCGGGCACGCGAGGGCGACCGAGCTGCTGATGCTGCCGCGCACCGTGAAGGCGGCCGAGGCGATGGAGCTGGGCCTGGCCACCAAGGTCGTGCCGGCCGCCGAACTGGCCGCCACCGCACGGGTCTTCGCCAAGGAGCTGGCCGCGGGCCCGACGGTGGCCTACGGCGCGATCAAGGAGTCGCTGGCGTACGGCGCCTCGCACTCGCTGAGCGAGCTGCTCGACAAGGAGGACGAGCTGCAGACGCTGGCCGGCGCGAGCGAGGACCACCGGATCGCGGTCCGCGCCTTCATCGCCAAGGAGAAGCCGGAGTACCTCGGCCGGTAGCCGGGCCGGGACACCCCTGCGGACCACCCCTGCGGACCGCCCCTGCGGAGCCGTCGGCCCGGCTCCGTCCGCCCGGCGGGGCCGGCGCCGCGCCCGGTCAGCCCGCCCCGGCGGCGGACGGGCCGGCGACGGCGGACGGGCCGGCCGCCGCACCGGCCGCCGCACCGGCCGCCGTGCGGACGTGGCAGTCGGCCAGGTGGTCGTCGACCAGCCCGCAGGCCTGCATCAGCGCGTACGCGGTGGTCGGGCCGACGAACCGGAAGCCGGCCCGCTTCAGCGCCTTGGCCAGCGCCGTCGATCCCGGCGTGACGGCCGGCACCTCGCCCGGTGTGCGGGGCGCCGGCCGGTCGGGGTCCCCGGCGAAGCCCCAGATCAGCGCGTCCAGGCCGCCGTCGAGCTCACGGGCGGCCCGGGCGTTGGCGATCGACGCCTCGATCTTGGCCCGGTTGCGGATGATGCCGGTGTCGGCGAGCAGCCGCTCGACGTCGGCCTCGCCGAACTCGGCGACCTCGGCGATCGCGAACCCGGCGAACGCCGCCCGGAACCCCTCCCGGCGGCGCAGGATGGTGATCCAGGAGAGGCCGGACTGGAAGGCCTCCAGGCAGACCCGCTCGAACAGGGCGTCGTCGCCGTGCACCGCCCGGCCCCACTCGGTGTCGTGGTAGAGCCGGTAGTCGTCCGCCGAGTCGCCCCAGGCGCACCGGCGCAGCCCGTCCGCGCCGAGGACGGCGCCGCCGGGCTCGGGGCTCATTGTCCGGCCCCGGGACCGGCGTCCTCCGCGCCCCGGGCCGCGGGGGCCTTGCCGAGGGCGACGGCGGGCTCGACGACCCTGGCGAACTCCTCCAGGCCCGGCAGCGGTTCGGCGCCGGGCTCCGCGCCGCCGTCCGCCTCGACGGCGCCGCGCACCGTGTCCAGCGCCTCCAGCTCGGCGATCCGCGCGTCGCGCTGGGCCAGTTCGGCGCCCAGCCGGTCGAGCACGTCGTCCACCTCGTCCATCCGGTAGCCGCGCAGGGCCATCGGCAGGCGCAGTCCCTCGACGTCCTCCTGGCCCAGCGGACGGTCCTGCGGCAGCCGGGCGGAGATCCGGTCCTGCACGGCCTCCGGCAGCGAACCGCCGCCGCCAAGCGCCACCAGCGCGGCGCCGCCGACCACCACGGCCATCGCCACCACGATCACCCAGAACACGAGCGGTCCTCCCGACTTTCCGACTGGCCCCGGCAGGAGTGGGATCATGGTCCCGATGGGCCGGGGGGCCATCATCGCACCCGCAGCAGCTCAGGAGGAGACATCGGTGGCACTGCGCCTGGGACCACGGGAATTCGGTGACGACGAGCTGGTGATCATGGCGATCGTCAACCGCACCCCGGACTCGTTCTTCGACCGGGGCGCGACCTTCGCCGACGAGGCCGCGTTCGCCGCGGCCGACCGCGCGATGGCCGAGGGCGCCGCGATCCTCGACATCGGCGGGGTGAAGGCCGGGCCCGGCGACGAGGTGACCGTCGAGGAGGAGCTGCGGCGCACCGTTCCCTTCGTGGCGGAGCTGCGCAAGCGCCACCCGGAGGCCGTGATCAGCGTCGACACCTGGCGGCACGAGGTCGGCGAGGCGGTCTGCGAGGTGGGTGCCGACCTGCTGAACGACGCCTGGGGCGGGGTCGACCCGCGGCTGGCCGAGGTGGCCGCCCGGTACGGCGCCGGGCTGGTCTGCACCCACGCCGGCGGCGCCGAGCCGCGCACCCGGCCTCACCGGACCGGCTACGAGGACGTGATGGCGGACATCCTGCGGGTGACCGTCGGCCTGGCCGAGCGGGCGGTGGAGCTGGGCGTGCGGCGGGACGCGGTGGTCATCGACCCGGGGCACGACTTCGGGAAGAACACCCGGCACTCGCTGGAGGCGACCCGGCGGCTGCCGGAGATGACCGCGACCGGGTTCCCGGTGCTGGTGTCGCTGTCCAACAAGGACTTCGTCGGCGAGACCCTCGACCGGCCGGTGAACGAGCGGCTGCTCGGCACGCTGGCGACCACGGCGGTCTCCGCCTGGCTGGGTGCCCGGATCTACCGGGCGCACCAGGTGGCGGAGACCCGGCAGGTGCTGGACATGGTGGCCTCGATCCGCGGCACCCGCCCCCCGGCGGTCGCCCGCCGGGGGCTGGCGTGAGCCCCGCCGAAGGGCCCCGGGGCCTCTGCTTCGGACAGCCGGGCGCTAGATCTCGTTCGCCGGCCGGCGGGCGTCGGCGAGGATCTTCATGACCTCGTCGATCTCGTCGGTGACGTGGAACAGCTCCAGGTCGTGCGGGGCCGCCTTGCCCTGCGCGACCAGGGTGTCGCGCAGCCAGTCGACCAGCCCGCCCCAGTAGGCGCTGCCGAACAGGATCACCGGGAAGCGGGTGACCTTCTTCGTCTGCACCAGGGTGAGTGCCTCGAACAGCTCGTCCAGGGTGCCGAGGCCGCCGGGCAGGACGACGAACCCCTGCGCGTACTTCACGAACATCGTCTTGCGGACGAAGAAGTAGCGGAAGTTGAGCCCGAGGTCGACGAACTCGTTGAGCCCCTGCTCGAAGGGCAGCTCGATGCCGAGCCCGACGCTGAGCCCGCCCGCGTCCGAGGCGCCCCGGTTGGCCGCCTCCATCGCCCCCGGCCCGCCGCCGGTGATCACCGCGTAGCCGGCCTCCGCCAGCGCCCGGCCGATCGCCACGCCCGCCGCGTACTCGGGCGAGTCGACCGGGGTCCGGGCGGAGCCGAAGACGCTGACGGCGCGCGGGAGTTCGGCCAGGGCGCCGAAGCCCTCGACGAACTCCGAGGTGATCCGCAGCACCCGCCAGGGGTCGGTGTGCAGCCAGTCGGTCGGGCCGGTGGTGTCCAGCAGGCGCTGGTCCGTGGTGCTCTCGCCGACCTGGTCCCGGCGCACCAGCACCGGGCCCTTCTGCTTCTCGGGCCACGCCTTCTTCGGGGCCGACTCGCCCACCTGCTCGGGGCCGTGCCCGTAGTGCTTTTCGTCTCCGGTGCCTGTCATGACGAAACCCTACGCCCGCCCCTCCCCTTTTTCAGGCAACGGTGGAAGGTCGGTTGGGCAACCGGAAGGTGGCGTTCGCCCGCCGGCGGGACGACCGGGGCGGCCGGCCGTCCCGGGGCCGGCTCAGGCCGTCAGCCAGGCGCGCAGCCGCTCCTCGGTCTCGGCGATGGCGCTGAGCGAGCAGTGCTCGTCCCGCTTGTGCGCCATGTTCGGGTCTCCCGGGCCGTAGTTGACCGCCGGGACGCCGAGCGCACTGAACCGGGCCACGTCCGTCCAGCCGAACTTGGCGCGGGCGGTGCCGCCGGTCGCGGCGAGGAACGCCCGGGCCGCGGGCTGGTTGAGGCCGGGCAGGGCACCCGCGGCGAAGTCGGTCACCGTGAGCTCGAAACCGTCGAAGACCTCGCGCACGTGCTTCTCGGCGTCGGCCTCGTCGCGGTCGGGCGCGAAGCGGAAGTTGACCGTCACCACGCACTCGTCGGGGATGACGTTGCCGGCCACGCCGCCGTCGATGCGCACCGCGTTGAGGCCCTCGCGGTACTCCAGGCCGTCGATCTCCACGGTGCGTGCCCGGTACTCGGAGAGCCGGCGCAGCACCTCGGTGGCCTTGTGGATGGCGTTGTCGCCGAGCCAGCCGCGGGCCGAGTGGGCGCGCACGCCGGTGAGCCGGACCTGGGCGCGCAGGGTGCCCTGGCAGCCGCCCTCGACGACCGCGCCGCTGGGCTCCATGAGCACCGCGAAGTCGGCGGTCAGCCAGTCGGGGTGGGCCTGGGCGAGGTGGCCGAGGCCGTTGCGGTGGGCCTCCACCTCCTCGCAGTCGTAGAAGACGAAGGTGAGGTCCCGGTTGGGCTCGGGCAGGGTGGCGGCGAGCCGGAGCTGGACGGCGACGCCGGACTTCATGTCCGAGGTGCCGCAGCCGTACAGGAGGTCGCCCTCGACCCAGGACGGGACGTTGTCGGCGATCGGCACGGTGTCGATGTGGCCGGCGAGGACGACGCGCTCGGCGCGGCCGAGGTCGGTGCGGGCGACCACGTTGTTGCCGTACCGGTCGACGGTCAGGTGCGGGTGGAGCCGCAGGGCCGCCTCCACCGCGTCGGCGAGCGCCTGCTCGTCGCCGCTGACGGAGGGGAAGTCGACCAGCTGGGCGGTCAGCGCGCCGCCGTCGAGGGTGAGGTCCAGGGGCGTCTTCGGGCTGCTCATGGTTGCCCAGCGTAGTCCCGCCCACCGCCCCGGCAGCTCCCCCGGCGGTTCCCCCCGCGGTTCGCCCGGCCGCTCCCGTGCCCGGGCTCCAGGCCGCTCCAGGCCGTTCCCCGGCTGTGACGGCTCCGGGGCAACCGCACGTCACCGCACATCCGTCCGAGTGGGTACGGTGTCGGTTCGGAGTGCTCGGCGGAGAGGGGCGGCGGTGGCGGGGCGAGAGGGTGGCGGCGGGGACGGGGACGCGTCGCCGCGGCGGCGCCGCAGGCCGCTGCGGGCGGTGCTGATCGGTCTGCTGGTGCTGGCCGTGGTCGCGGTGACCCTGTTCTGGCTGCGCGACCAGAAGCTGCTGACCCCCGAGGGCTGCGCGGTGCGGACTCCGGCCGGGGAGGGGACCCTGGAGGTCCCGCAGGCGGCCAACGCGGCGACCATCGCCGCCGTGGCGCACGCCCGCGGCCTGCCGGACCGGGCGGTCACCATCTCGCTGGCGACCGCGATGCAGGAGTCGAAGATCCGCAACCTGACCGGCGGCGACCGAGACTCGGTGGGCCTGTTCCAGCAGCGCCCCTCGCAGGGCTGGGGCACCGTGCAGCAGATCATGGACCCGGTCTACGCGACCAACAAGTTCCTGGACGGCCTGGTGAAGGTGCCCGGCTACACCCGGCTGCCGCTGACCGACGCCGCCCAGCAGGTGCAGAAGAGCGGCTACCCGCAGGCGTACGCCAAGCACGAGACCAAGGCGACCCTGCTGGCCTCCGCCCTGACCGGCCGTGAGGCCGCCTCGCTGAACTGCGTGGTGCACGACTTCGCCCAGCCGGAGAGCGACGAGGAGGGCACCCCGTCCGCCGCCCCCGCAGCCGCCACGGGCACCGCCGGCGCGGCGGCCGCGTCCCGGCCGGACCGGGCCCAGGTGCTGAGCGACCGGGTGCGCCGCGAGTTCGGCCGCACGGTGACCCCGGCGACCGGCTACTCGTCCACCGTCAAGGGCGCGGAGAACGCCGTCTCGCTGACCCCGGACCCGACCGCGTCCACCGACGCCGGTCCGGACGCCGAGCGGCAGAGCGGCTGGGCGGTGGCGCACTGGGCGGTGACCCAGGCCCAGAAGCTGGGCATCGAGACGGTCGCGTACGACGGGCGGATCTGGCGCAGGGCGAAGTCCGAGGACGGCTGGAAGCCGCAGCCGACCGGGACCTCGACCAAGCTGGTGCTGGTCTCGCTGACCGCCCCCGCGAAGGGCTGAGACCGGCGCCCCCGGACGGTTGACGCACTGGTGTCCGGGTTGCCGCCGCCCGGGTGATTCGCGTCAACCGCGGTGGACGGGCGGCGGGCCGGGGCGGGCGGGGCGCAGAACCGTCACTCCCCTTGGCCCGGTACGGGCGGACGCCACCCGTCCGGCCCCGCGACGGCCTCCGGCGCGGTCGGACCGTCCGATGGTCGGACCGGCGTGTTCCTTGCAGCGACCGAAACCTTCTGGCTTCTCAAGCGGTAACAACGTCGTCCGCCCGGCGGACGGGACGGACCCAGACCCCTTCGAGGAGCCCCATGTCTCACCCCCTCACGCGCCGGATCGCCCAGGCCGCGCTGCTCGTCGCGGCCGGCGCGACCCCGCTGGTCGCGGCAGGCTCCGCGTCCGCCGCCGACGCCCTGCTTCCGAAGGGCGACCTCGCGGCGCCGCTCGGGCAGCTGACCAACACCGACGCGGGGTCCACCCTGCAGCACACCACCCACCAGCTGGGCCAGGCCGCCGGCGACACCGGCGCCGCCACCGTCGCCGCGGGCGTGCCGGCCACCGCCGACGCCACCGGCAACATCGTCGCCCAGCAGCTCCCCGAGGCGAACGAGAAGGCCAGCTCGCTGACGGCCCCGGTCGACCAGACCGCCGCCACCACCGGCCAGCTCGCCGGCGTCACCCCGCGGCTCACCAAGACCCTGGCCGGCAAGCTCGGCGAGGCCGTCACCGGGCACGCCGCCACCCCGCAGCGCAGCTCGCACGCCGGCGCGAACCCGATCGGCGGGCTGGCCCCGGCCGGCGCCGTCACCAACGCCGTCCCGGGGGCGAGCGGCCTCACCCAGGCCGTTCCCAGCACCGGTGCCGTCACCGACGCGCTGCCGCTCGGCTCGGTCACGCGCGCCCTGCCGGGCGGGCTGGCCTCCGCCTCCGGCCTGCCGGGCGCCGACGTGCTCGGCCTGGCCGAGCACGGTTCGGCCAACCGCCTGGGCGGCACCGACCTCGGCCCGAACAGCCCGCTGAACGGCCTCTCCGGCCTGACCAGCGCGCTCGGCCCGCTCGGCGGCCTGCTGGGCGGCGTCAACGGCGGCTCCATCAGCGGCCTGCCGATCGGCTGAGTCCGCGCACGGTACGGCGAGGGGCCGGCGCCCGATTCCGGAC
>NZ_JBHJRC010000266.1:0-11473 GCF_042261735.1 Kitasatospora sp. NPDC056327
GGGGTGCCGGGACGCCGTCCCGGCACACCGAAGGGGGCCGCCTCCCCGGCACGATCAAGGGATCAGGAGGCGGCCCCCGGTCCGGGACCGGTCAGGACCTACGCTGCGGATCGGGCATCGACCGCGTTGTTCTGACCGGCCACGATCCTCCACCCGTCCGCCTGGCGGGCGACCACGTAGAGCGCCCGGCCGTGCGGGCCCTCCACCGGTCGGCCCCCGGCGTCGGTGGGCGTCTGGGCCACGTTGACCGCGACCACGTCGGGCGCGACCGCGAGCAGCTTGACCACCTCGTAGCGGGCGTAGGAGTCCCGGAGGAACTCCCGCATCGCCGGGCCGCTGGAGGCGGTGATCTCCGCCCGCCCGTCGAGCCGCCGGCCGGCCGCGTCGGTCCACGACGCCCGCTCGCCGAACTGCGCGCCGAGCGCCTCGGCGTCCTTGCGGTTGAACGCGTCCTCCAGGGCCGTGACCACCCCGGTCACCGCCTCCCGCACCGCCACCGGCACGTCCCCCGCCACCAGCACCTCGACCGCCATGACCGGCGCCCCTCCCCGCAGTTCGGTTCCCCGGCGGTGGTCACCGCCGGATCCCCATCAGATAACCTCAACCCCGGTTGAGGTCAAGCGGCGGGGGAGCCGGGCACCGGGCGGGGCGCTCAGGGCAGCCGGAGCTCCTGGATCCGGGTGATCCGGCCGCGGACGTCCAGTGCCAGGTCGTAGGTGTTGCCGTAGCAGGCGTACGGCGGCTCGGGATCGCCGTCCGCGAGACAGGCGTCGAGGTGGTCCAGGAGGACCGGCAGCTGAACCTCCTTCGCGGGTTCGCCGTGCGGGAGGTCGACGAGGGTGGCGGTCGCGTGGGCGGCCAGGGCATGGGTGGCCGGTTCGGCGTCGGGGGCGCAGGAGGGGCGGACGGTGAGACGGCCGTCCGTGACGCCGAGGACCCGGACCACCCGGTGGCCGGCGGCGGTGGTGCAGGTGCTGGGGCCGGCCGCGGGGGCGGCGGGGGCCGCGGAGTCCAGGCCGGGCGCGTCCTCGGCCCCGGTCTCCTCCCAGTACTCCTCGCCGTCCTCGTCCCCGGCGGGCTCGTAGTCCTCGACGTCCTCCGAGGCCATCGTCAGCGTCGGGTCCTCGTCGATCGGGGTGCAGGCGCCGAGGCCGGAGGTGACGGCGCAACAGAGCAGCACGGCGAGGAGGATGCGGCGGTGGGACGCGGTCATGGGGCGAGTCTCCCAGGAACGTGACCGGACGGACATCCGACTGGACGCGGAACTCGAACGCCCGGTTCCACGACCCGTGACGGACCGGCAGGAGGACCGCGCGTCCGGACCGCGCGGGACGACGGCCGGGCAGGGCCGCGGACGGCGACCGCCCCCGCCGGGCGTGCGGACCCGGCGGGGGCGGAGAGGGTGACGCGCCGCAGCGGTGGCTCCGGAGGGCGGGCGGCCGCTACACCGCCACCGGGCGGGCCTGGTCGTACGCCTTGCGGACCCGCTCCTGCGCCTCGGGCCCGGCCTCCAGGTGGTCCAGGCCCAGCAGCGCCGCGCCGAGGACCGGCGGGGCGACGACCACCCGCGGTTCGGCGAGCGGCGCCTCCCGCGCCAGCCGGGCCGTCAGGTTGTCGAGCAGCAGCGGCTGCCGGGAGGCGATCACCCCGCCGCCGAGCACCAGCGGGGTGGGCTCCTCCAGCAGGTCCAGCCGCCGCAGGGCGACGACGGCGAGCCGGGTGATCTCGTCGGCCTGCCGGTCGATCAGCTCCAGGGCGACGGCGTCCCCGGTCGTGGCGACCGCGAAGAGCACCCGGACGATCTCGTGCAGCCGGGTGTGCGGCAGGTGCCCGAGGTGGACGGCCTCGGCCACCGCACCGGTGCTCGGCAGACCGAAGTGCTCGGCGATGGCGGGTGCCAGACCGGTGGGCCCGCCCCGGCCGTCCTCGGCGCGCACGGCGTGCCACATGCTGCTGGCGGCCAGACCCGCACCGCCGCCCCAGTCACCGGTGAGTTCGCCGAGGGCCGGGAACCGGGCGGTGCGGCCGTCGGGCAGCAGGCCGACGCAGTTGATGCCGGCGCCGCAGACGACGGCGATGCCGCGCGGGCCGTCGGTGCCGGCCCGCAGCAGGCCGAAGGTGTCGTTGACGACGGTGTTGCCGGCGCCCCAGGGCTGGGACTCCAGGGCGACCCGCAGCGCCTCCTCCTCGACCGGGAGGTCGGCGTTGGCGAGGCAGGCGCTGACGTGGCTGGTCAGCGGGCCGGTCCAGCCGGTGAGGCCGGCGGCCGCGGCCGCCTCCTCGACCAGCGGGGCGAGACCGGCGACGGCGGCGGCGGGGCCGACCTTCTGCGGTGTGAAGCCGCCGCCCCGGGCGGAGCCGAGGACGCTGCCGTCGGCACCGATGAGGGCGACGTCGGTCTTGGAGTTGCCGGCGTCGATGGCGAGGACGCCGGACAGGTGTGGTTCTGGCTGGTGGGTCATCGGGTCCCCGCGGCTCGTCGTGCATGGCCCGGCCGGGGGTCTTTCCCGGCGGGGGGTGGCGTGTCTCCGCCCGGTGCCCGCTCCCGGTCCGGCGGCCGGACCGCGGTCCGCCCGCGGCCCGGCCCGCACTCCCCCCACGGAGTGCGGGCCGGTGACCGGGAGCCCGGACCGCGGCCGGGGCACGGCCCGGGCGCGCCCGGAGCGGTGCCCGGGGCGGGTCAGGCCCAGGCGAGGTGCTCGCGGTTGTGGGCGAGCAGCCGGTCGGTCAGCCGGTCGGCGAGTTCGATCTGGCCGACCAGCGGGTGGGCGAGCAGCGCGTCGAAGACCCGGTCGCGGCCGCCGTGCAGGGCGGCGTCCAGGGCGAGGTGCTCGTAGGCGGTGACGGCGGCGACGAGGCCGGCGTACAGCGGCTCCAGCGGCCGCTGCGGCAGCGGGCGCACGCCCGCGGCGTCGACCTCGGCCGGCACCTCGATCACGGCGTCGTCCGGCAGGAACGGCAGCACGCCGTCGTTGCGGGTGTTGACCACCTGCACCGAGGTGCCGCCGCCGGTGCCGAGCAGCGCGGCGATGAGCTGCACCGCGGCCTCGGAGTAGAAGGCGCCGCCGCGCTTGGCGAGCAGCTCCGGCTTGGTGTCGAGCGCCGGGTCGGCGTACATCTCCAGCAGCTGCCGCTCGATCTCGGCGACCTCGGCGGCCCGCGAGCCCTTGGACCGCAGCTCCTCCACCACCAGGTCGTGCTGGTAGAAGTACCGCAGGTAGTAGGACGGCACCACGCCGAGCCGCTCGATCACCCGCTGCGGCAGGTGCAGGTCCTCGGCGATCTCCTTGCCGAAGCCGGTCAGCAGCTCCGGCAGCACCTCCCGGCCGCCGGCCGCGCCCGGGGCGTCGAGCAGGGTGACCCCGCGCTCCCAGGTGAGGTGGTTGAGGCCGACGTGGTCGAGCCGGATCAGCTCCGGCTCGACGCCCAGGTGCCCGGCGAAGCGCCGCTGGAAGCCGATGGCGACGTTGCACAGGCCGACGGCCTTGTGGCCGGCGCTCTGCAGCGCGCGGGTGACGATGCCCACCGGGTTGGTGAAGTCGACGATCCAGGCGTCCGGGTTGGTGCGCCGGACCTTCTCGGCGATGTCGAGCACCACCGGGACGGTCCGCAGCGCCTTGGCGAGGCCGCCCGCGCCGGTGGTCTCCTGGCCGACGCAGCCGCACTCCAGCGGCCAGGTCTCGTCCTCGTTGCGCGCGGCCTGGCCGCCGACCCGCAGCTGGAGCAGCACCGCGTCGGCGTCGGCCACCCCCGCCCCGATGTCGGTGGTGGTGCGGACGACCGCGCCGTGGCCCTGCTTGGCGAAGATCCGCCGGGCCAGCCCGCCGACCAGCTCCAGGCGGTCGGCGGCCGGGTCGATCAGGACGAGCTCGGCGATCGGCAGGCTGTCCCGCAGCCGGGCGAAGCCGTCGATCAGCTCCGGGGTGTACGTCGAGCCGCCGCCGACGATGGCCAGCTTCAGTGCGGAGGAGGAGGGAACGGACGCGGAGGGAACGGACGTGGTGAGACCGGACATCAGCCCTTGACCCCTGTCAGTGTCACGCCTTCGATGAAGGCCTTCTGTGCGAAGAAGAAGAGGACGATCACCGGGGCCATCACCAGCAGGGTGGCGGCCATGGTGAGGTTCCAGTTGGTGTGGTGGGCGCCCTTGAAGGACTCCAGGCCGTAGGAGAGGGTCCAGGCGTCGTGGTTGCTGCTGGCGTAGATCTGCGGGCCGAAGTAGTCGTTCCAGCAGTAGAAGAACTGGAACAGCGCGACGGCGGCGATGGCCGGCTTGGCCATCGGCAGCACCACCCGCAGCAGGGTGCGCAGTTCGCCGCAGCCGTCGATCCGGGCCGCCTCGATGTACTCCTTGGGGATCGTCAGCAGGAACTGCCGCAGGAGGAAGATCGAGAAGGCGTCCCCGAAGGCCATCGGGATGATCAGCGGCCAGAGCGAGCCGCCGAGGCCCAGCTGCTTCGCCCAGAACAGGTACATCGGGATGATGGTGACCTGCGGCGGCAGCATCATCATCGAGATGACCGCCATCAGCGCCAGGTTGCGGCCGCGGAAGCGGAACTTCGCGAGGGCGTAGGCGACCGGCAGGCTGGAGACGATGGTCAGCAGGGTGCCGGCGAGCGCGTAGACCAGGGTGTTGCGCCACCAGGTGAGGAAGCCGGGGGTGTTCCAGACCTTGCCGTAGTTGCCCCAGTTCCAGGAGGTGGGCCAGTAGTCGGTGGTGAGCGCCTGGCTGTCGGTCATCACCGAGGTGAGGAAGACGAAGACGAACGGCAGCAGGAAGAACAGGCCGGCGGCTATCGCCAGCGAGTGGACGGCCACCCAGTTGAGCAGCGCGCGCCGGCGGGCGACCCGCTCGGCGGCGGTGACGGGTCCGCGGGCGGCGCCCCGGCCGGGCCGCTTCCCGGGTGCCCCGGAGGGGAGGGTCGAGCTGAGAGTCATGATCGTGTCCTCACTGGGCCGCTAGTCGTCGGCCATGAAGCCGGACTTGCGGCGCATCAGCACCGAGGTCACGGCCATCGAGATGACGAACAGCACCAGGGCCACGACGCACGCCGCGCCGTAGTTGAAGCGCTGGAAGCCGAGGTTGTAGACCATCTGCGGCAGGGTCCAGGTGGAGCCGGACGGGTAGCCGGGTTCGAACTGCTGGCCCGAGTTGCCCGCGTTGCCGGCGGCGACCTTCGCGGCGACGAAGGCCTGCGTGTAGTACTGCATGGTCTGGATGACGCCGGTGACCACCGCGAACATGATGATCGGCGAGATGTTCGGCAGCGTGACGTACCGGAACCGCTGGAACGGGCCGGCCCCGTCGAGCTCGGCGGCCTCGTACTGCTCCCTGGGCACGTCCAGCAGGGACGCCATGAAGATGACCATCAGGTCGCCGATGCCCCACATGGCGAGCAGGGTGAGAGCGGGCTTCGACCACTCCGGGTCGGCGAACCAGCCGGGCTGCGGCAGCCCGATCTCGCCGAGGAAGTGGTTGACCGGGCCGGTGCCGGGGTTGAGCAGGAAGGCGAAGGCGACGGTGGCGGCCACCGGCGGGGCCAGGTACGGCAGGTAGAAGGCGGTCCGGAAGAAGCCGGCCCCGGACTTGATCTTGGTGATCAGCAGCCCGATGCCGAGGCCGAACGCCACCCGCAGGGTCACCATGACGACGACCAGCCACAGGGTGTTGCGCAGGCCCTGCCAGAACGCCGGGAGGTCGTTGAAGACGTAGTCCCAGTTCTTCAGGCCGGTGAAGGTGGGCGAGCCGAAGCCGTTGTACCTGGTGAACGAGAAGTAGATCGTCGAGATCAGCGGGTACAGGAAGAAGACGCTGAAGCCGATCAGCCAGGGGGAGAGGAAGCCGAGGGTGCGGGCCGCCGCCCGGCGGCGCTTCCGGCGCAGCAGCTGCTGCACGGGAGGCGCCGCCGGGGCGGTCGCTCCGGCCCCCTTGCGGGTGGCGGACGCGAGTGACATGGGAGCTCCGAGGACGGGCCGGGCGCGGGGTGCGCGCTACTTGGCCTGGGCGATGGCGGCGTCGATCTCCTTGGCGGTGGCGGTGAGGCCGGCCGTGAGGTCGGTCTGCTTGCCGGACTCGTAGTCGTAGCCGAGGTTCTGCACGGAGACGAGGTAGCCGCCGCCGTTGACCACGGCCGGCGTGGTGCCGGAGCTGGCGTGCTTGGCGATGTTCACGAAGGTCTTGAAGTTCTCGTCGGCGACCAGCTTCGGCGACTCCAGCGCGGCGAAGGTGCTCGGCACGTTGTGGATCGCGTTGGCGAAGGAGACGACCGCGTCGGTGTCGGTGGTCAGGAACTTCACGAACTCCCAGGCGGCGGCCTGCTTCTTGCTGGTGCTGGCGATGCCGACGATGGTGCCGGTCTGGTAGCCGCGGCCGTAGGTGTCCTGCTGGTCGTCCGGCACCGGGAACGGGGCGGTGGCCCACTCGAAGTCCGGCTTGTCGGTGGCGAGCGAGGCGGTGCGCCACTCGCCGTCGATGGCCATCGCGACCTGGCCGGTGTGGAACGGGTTCTTGGCGCTGAACTCCTCGCCGAAGGTGGCGCGGTACTTCTCCAGCTTGTCGTAGCCGCCGAGCTTGTCGACCATGCTCTTCTGCCACTTCATCATCGCGGCGACCTTCGGGTCGGTGGCGACGGTGGACTTGCCGGCGGAGTCGAAGTAGGTCGGGCCGTACTGGCCGAGGAAGTGCTCGGTGGTCGACTCGTAGCCGTGGTACAGCGGCATGAAGCCGAGCTGCTTGTAGCCGTCGCCCTCGGGGACGGTGAGCTTGTTGGCGACCTCGGCGAACTCGCTGAAGGTCTTCGGCGGGTTGGTGATGCCGGCGTCGGCGAAGGCCTTCTTGTTGTAGTAGAGGCCGAAGGCGTCGCCGAGCAGCGGCAGGGAGCACTGGTTGCCCTGGAACTGCGTGTAGTTGAGCATCGCGCCCGGGAAGGTCTTGGCGGCGTCGATGCCGGACTGGGCCAGCAGCGGCTTGAGGTCGACGAACGCCTTGGTCGAACAGAACATGCCGACGTTGTTGGTGGTGAAGGAGGAGACCACGTCGGGGGCGTCGTCGCCGCCGGCCCGCAGTGCCTGGTTCACCTTGTCGTCGGCGATGTTGCCGACCGCCTTGACCTTGATGTTGGGGTGGGCCTTCTCGAAGGCGGCGATGTTGTCGTTGATCGCCTTCACCTCGGAGTCCTGGCTCCAGCCGTGCCAGAAGGTGATGGTGACGGCCTTGCCGGAGGCCGAGTCGTCGCTGCCGCTGCCGTCGCTGCTGCCGGTGCAGGCGGTGGCGAGCAGGGCGAGGACGGCGGCGGTGGTCGCGGCGGCCAGGGTCCGGCGGCTTCTGCGGGAGTGCGAGGTGGTGGAGTGCACTTCGAGGTCCTCCTGGGGGTGCGCGGGCAGGCGTCATTGCCTCGGGTCCCGCGTTCGGGGGTTGGGGAGAGGTGGGTGCAGGGGAGCGTGCGGTGCGGTGGTGCCGTGCTGGTGGTGCGGTGGAGCGTCGGTGGGTCCGGGCGGTGCCGGGTGCTGCCCGGGTCTCGGTCGGTGGTGCGGGCCGGTGCGGTGCCCGGTGGTCCCGGCGGGTCAGTGGGTGGAGAAGACCGCCTCCCGGGCGGCTGCCAGCGCGCGCTGCAGTGCGCCGAGCAGGACGGGCGAGCCGGTCAGCGTGCTGCCGCGGACCTCGGGCCGGGCGGCCGCGATCCGGGCCAGCTCGTCCGCGACCAGCGCCCGCAGCCGTTCGCCGCCCGCGTTCGGCACCCCGCCGGAGACCACCACGAGCCGGGGGTCGACGACGGCGACGATCACGGCCAGTCCGACGGCCAGCCGGGAGGCCAGCTCGGCGAGGAAGGCGTCGCCCGCGCCCGGGGTGTCCAGCGCCCGGGCCACCGACTCCTCGGCGGTCGGCGCACCGAGGCCGTGCTCCCGGGCCAGGGCCCGGACGGCGGGGGCGCCGACCATCTCCTGGAACCCGCCGGAGTTGCGGCGGCGGACGTCCTTGACCACCGGGGCCCCGGGCACCGGCATGTAGCCGACCTCCCCGGCGCCGCCGGTGAAGCCGCGGTGCAGCCGGCCGGCGATCACGATCGCCGCGCCGATGCCCTCGCCGGCCCAGAGCAGCACGAAGTCCTCGAACCCGCGGGCCGCGCCGGAGGACTGCTCGGCGACGGCGGCCAGGTTGACGTCGTTCTCCAGGGTCACCGGCGCGCCGATGGCGGCGGCGAGGCCCTCGACCAACCGGGGCGCGTGCCAGCCCGGCAGGTGGGAGGCGTACCGGAGCTTGCCGGTGACCGGGTCGGGCGCGCCGCCGACGCCGATCACCGCGGTGTGCAGGCTGCCCTCCGCGAGTCCGGCGGCGCGGACCGTCCGGGCGACCGCCGCGGCGATCCGGGGCACGGTCTCGGCGGCCGTCCAGCCCTTGGTGGGGACGACGTGCTCGGCGAGCGTGGAGCCGGTGATGTCGGCGACCGCGACCCGCACCTGGCTGGTCGTCACGTCCAGTCCGGCGACGTACCCGGCGGCCGGGTTCACCTGGTAGAGCTGGGCGTTGGGGCCCGGACCGCCGGCCGTGGTGCCCACCGGCAGCACCAGCCCGGCCGCCTCCAGGCGGGCCAGCAGCTGGGAGGCGGTGGGCTTGGAGAGCCCGGTGAGGGTGCCGATCTGGGTGCGGGAGAGCGGCCCGTTCTCCAGCAGCAGTTCGAGGGCGGCGCGGTCGTTGATGGCGCGCAGCAGGCTGGGGGTGCCTGCGAGGGGGGCCTTGGCGGTGCTTCCGGTCACGCGAAGATCCTCCTCCTCGGGGCGGCCGGAACGGCTCCGGCGGGCGCGCGGCGAACTGTTAGGAAACTTTCCAGTCGCTTCGGGACAGGACCGTACGGTCCGCGTCCGCGGAGTGTCAATGGCCCTCCCACCGGAGGATGCCGACTCGTTACCGGGCGGCGCGCGGCCCCGATCCCGACGCCCGGGTGGATCGGGGGCGAACACCCGGCGGCCCGGCGCCGAACACGGGTGCGGCGCCCGGTTCCCGGCGACGCGAAGGCCCCGCCTCCGAGTGGCTCGGGGGCGGGGCCCAGGGGGGTGGCGGCCGGGGGTCAGGGGGCCTTGCTGGTGTCGTCGGCCGGACGGACCGGGGCCGGTATCGGCGTGGCCGCCTTGTAGCCCGCGGAACCCGGGTCGGCCATCGCGGAGGGCGGCGCCGGGTCGGTGCCCGGGGCCGGGACCCCGGCGGTGGAGAGCACCATCGCGGCGGCCGTCCCGGAGGCGGCGCCCGCGGCGGGGACCGGCGGGAGCTCCTCCTTGACCTTGATCCCGGCCTCGTCCAGCGCCGCCTTGACGCGCTGGCGCAGCGCCCGCGCCACGCTCAGCGACTTGCCCGGGGCGGTCCGCGCCTCGACCCGCACCACCACCGAGTCCGCCGCGACCGACTCCACGCCGAGGATCTTGAACGGTGCCCAGACCAGCTCGTCGAACGGGGCCTCCTTGGCCATCGCCTCGGCGGTCTCCGCGATCAGTGCCTCGACCCGCTCCAGGTCCTCCTTGTAACCGACCTGCACGTCCACCGAGGCCGTCGACCAGCCCTGGCTCATGTTGGCGATCCGCTTCACCTCGCCGTTGCGGATGTACCAGATCTCGCCGCCGGCGCCGCGCAGCTTGGTCACCCGCAGGCCGACCTCCAGCACCGTGCCGGTGGCCACCCCGGTGTCGATCTCGTCGCCGACGCCGTACTGGTCCTCCATGATCATGAAGACCCCGGAGAGGAAGTCGGTCACCAGGTTGCGGGCGCCGAAACCGATCGCCACACCGGCCACACCGGCGCTGGCCAGCAGCGGGGCCAGGTTCATCCCCAGCGCCGACAGCACCATCAGCGCCGCCGTGCCGAGGATCGTGAACGACGCCACGCTGCGCAGCACCGAGCCGATCGCCTCCGCGCGCTGCTGGCGCCGTTCGGGGTTGACCACCCCGGTGTTGGCCAGCAGACCGCCCAGCCGGCCCGGCTCGTCCTCGCTCTCGCCCGGCCGGATCATCCGCGTTATCAGCTGGGTGATCACCTTGCGCACCATCGCCCGCAGCACCAGCGCGAGCACGATGATGAAGACGATCCGGATGCCGCTCGCCAGCCAGTTCTGCCAGTTGTCGTCGAACCAGCCGGCCGCCTGCCGGGTGGTGTCGGAGACCTCCTGGGCGCTGGTCGGGATCCTCAGGTCGGGCAGACCGGGGGCCGTGGGAGTCGGGGACGGGGCGGGCGTCGAGGCCGGCGTCGTCGTGGACGCTTCGGCGAGGAGGCCGGCGGCACCGGACCGGAACACGTGCGGGACCTTCCTGCTGGGGTCGTGGCACGGCCCGCCGGGTCCGGGCGCACCCGGGAAGGAGCGCCCTGGCCTGCGGACCGTCCGCACTACCCTACGGTGTGTGCGCCCGGCACCCTGACACGCCGATGGGCCGACCGGAGGGCGCGCGGGTCCGCACGAACGCCCCGTCCGCGCCCCGGGCGCCGCTTTCCGCACTGCTCCGACCGGCCCAGCGGTACCCCGCCGGGGCACCGGCGTGCAACCCGTGCTTCCCCCGGGCATACCGGGTATGACAGAAGCCACACCCGGAGTTCACGTCAGGTCCGTTACACAGGAGTGGTGGCGCCGTACGAAGGCGTAAGGCGACACTGGGGGAGATCACGCACCCGTTGCGCGATCCAACCGCTCGTCCCGGCGCGAGCCACGCGCCGCAGGCGTCCAAGGAGGCATCCGTGCCGCATGTCCTGGTCCTCAACGCGTCCTACGAGCCACTCGGCGTCGTATCGATGCGCCGCGCACTCATCCTCGTCCTCAACCACAAGGCGGTCAGCCTGGAGGACTCGGGTGTCACTCTGCACAGCGCCACCAGCGCCCTCCCGGCGCCGTCCGTCGTCCGACTGACCCGCTTCGTCCGGGTCCCGTTCTGCGGGCCGGTCCCGCTCACCCGCCGGGCACTGTTCGCCCGGGACCACGGCCGTTGCGTCTACTGCGGGGCCGCCGCCACCAGCGTCGACCACGTCATCCCGCGCAGCCGCGGGGGCCAGCACCGGTGGGACAACGTGGTGGCGGCCTGCCGCCGCTGCAACCACACCAAGGCCGACCGCCACCTCACCGAGCTCGGCTGGCGGATGAAGCGACCACCGGCCCCGCCGACCGGTCTGGCCTGGCGGATCATCGGTACCGGCATCAAGGACCCGCGCTGGCGGCCCTATCTGGAGCCGTACGGCGGGACCGACCAGCTCCGCGCCCCGCAGTGGGGCGAGTACGAACACCACGACCATACCGACGCCGTGCAACCGGTGCCGATCGGCCGGGCGCCCGCCGCCCACTCCGCCCCCGTCCGCCGCGGTGAGCAGCCGGAACCGCTCTCCGCCTGATCCCCGCACCACAAGGGCCTGCCCGTCACATCCATCGGTACGCCTCATGGGCCGCCGCGCACCCCGCGAACGGGGAGCGCGGCGGCCCGCCGTCGTCCGGCTACGGCCTCGGCG
>NZ_JBHJRC010000267.1:0-11423 GCF_042261735.1 Kitasatospora sp. NPDC056327
GGGGTCCCGGGCCCGGCCCCTGCCGCCCCCGGCGCCACCGCGCCGGGGGCGGTACGGCGCCGGGAGACGTCCGGCGCTGCGGCCGCGGATTCGGGGCACCGCGGATTCACGCGCCCGCCCGGGTGGAACACCACGGTCGGGGAGAGCCGAAGGGGGCGGGGCCGATGGACGTGCTGCACACCGTGGCACTGGCGGGCGTGCCCCTGCTGGCCCTCCGGTCGGCCCTGCGGATCCGGCACCGCGGCTGGACCCTGACCCCGGACCACGCCGTGGCCTGCCTCGCGTCGGGCCTGGCCGTCTGGTACGGCCTGACCGGCGGCCCCGGCTGGCTGCTGATCGCCGGCTGCGTGACCGCGGCGGTCACCGTCGCCGCGGAGGCGACGGCGCTCGCGCCCGGCCTGGTGCGGCATCCGGTGGTCACCGTCGACCCCGCCGGGTTCCGCGAGCGGCTGCTGGCGGCCTGCGCCTCGCCGAGCGGGCCGGAGCGCTTCCTCGCCGGTGTCGGACCGGACGGCACGATCACCGTCTGGGGCCTGGAGAGCGCCGGCGTCCCGCGCGACCGCCACCGCACCGGGTCGGCCTGCGCCACCTGCTGCCTGGAGGACATCGTCGCCGAACTCGCCGACAACGGTCCCGAGACGGTCGCCGAGTACCGGATCCGGCTCCGCGGCCGTGCCAACCAGCTGTTCCGGATGCAGCGCACCACCATCGGCCACCGCTGGACGGCGGACCTGGCACCCGTGGTCGGCTTCAAGACCCCCTTCGAGCACTCCCCCTGCTCCGAGCACCGGCTCTGAGCCCGCGAGCGACCGACGACCCCGGGCCGGCCACCTGCCGAACGGCGGCGGCCCCGGGTCGGTTCGTCGGCAGGAGCCTTCGGACCGCCGTGCGGGCGCGGTCGTGGCGGCCGGCGGTACGAACCGCGCGGCCGCTGCCGGAGGGCGCCGGTCAGGCCGGGTTCCGGGGGAGCCGCCAGTGGCCGCCGCGGTCCCGCGCCGAAAGGCGCGCGGCGAGGCCGGGGAGGCGCAGGAAGCAGGCCAGCGCGGTGGTGGCCCGGAAGACGTCGATCGCCCGCTGGGACGTCGGCAGGCCCAGGCGCAACAGGCGCGGGTTGACCCCGCCCTGGATCCCGTTGACGAAGGGCCGCAGCACGCGGTCGTAGTTCGCCAGCGCGGCCGGCAGATCGCCCGGGTGCCGGTTGATCTCGCCGGCCAGGACGTGGGCGCCGACCAGGCCGCCGGAGACGCCCATGCCGCTGTAGGGGGAGGCGCAGTGCGCGGCGTCCCCGGCCAGGACCACGCGCCCCTCGGACCAGGTGCCGGTGCGGACCTGGACGACCTCCTGGGAGTGGAGGAACGGGCTGGTCCTCATGCCCTCGACGAAGCGTTCGGTCTGCCATCCGGCACCGCGGAACCTGCTCGCCCAGAACTTGCGCTGTTGCTCGACGGGCGCGCGGTGGATCGCCGAGGCCTCCTCCGACTCCTCCCGGAGGACGAAGTACACCTGGGTCTCGGTCGGGTTGTGGCTGCGACGCATGATCTGACGGCCGCCCGGCACCATGAAGGTGTCCCGGATGTTGCCGTCGGACGCGATGCGCGGAACGAACCAGTAGGCGATGTGGATGCCCATCCGCCAGTACGGGTCGACGCCCTCCGGGAGCAGCGCTCGCCGGACGCGCGACCCCTGCCCGTCCGCGCCGACCAGGAGGTCGAACGCGCGGGAGGAACCGTCGGAGAAGTGTCCGAGGACCTTGTGGGCGTCCTGTTCGAAGCCGTCCACGCCCACGCCGAAGACGAACTCGGCGTCGCCCCTGGCGGCGTCGTGCAGGATGCGCAGCAGGTCCCCGCGCATGATCTCGTACTCGGACGTGAGGGCCTGCCGGCCCCGACCCGAGGTGTTGGCCATGATCGTCGCCCTGGCCCTGCCGCGTGCGTCGACGAAGGCGACACCGGCCTCGTCCACGAGCTTTCCGCGGACGGCGTCGAGCAGCCCCATCCGCTCGACGGCCTCGATGCCCTGTCCCCGCAGGTCGATCTGCGCCCCGGCCGCCCGCAGCGCCGGAGCGCGTTCGACGACGGTCACCCGGTGGCCGCCCCGGGTGAGCCAGAGGGCCATGGCCTGCCCCGCGATCCCGCCACCTGCGACCAGGATCCTCAGGGGCTGCCGGTCCGGTCCCCTCACCATGTCCTCCCCCTCGGAATCTATCGGTGAAAGATTCCTTTCGAGGGTCGTCTATCGGCGATAGGTTGTCAACGTGACCAAGATGAACCGCGAGGCCGTCGTCGCCGAGGCGCTCGGCCTGCTCGACGAGGCCGGGCTGGACGCCGTCAGCACGAGACGGCTGGCGAGACGGCTGAACGTCGAACAGCCTTCGCTCTACTGGCACTTCCGCACCAAGAAGGACCTCCTCGCGGCCATGGCGGAGGCCGCGATGGCGCCCCATGCGAGCGCACCCCTGCCGACGCCAGGCGACGACTGGCGCGAGTGGTTCGCCGACAACACGCGCAGCTTCAGGCGCACCCTGCTGACGCGCCGGGACGGCGCACGGCTCCACGCCGGCAGCACTCCCGCCGGCGACCTCGACCGGATCCGCCGCAAGATGGACTTCCTCGTGGCGTCCGGGATCCCTGAGCGGGACGCGCAGTTCGCGATGCTGGCCGCGAGCCGCTTCACCGTCGGCAGCGTCCTGGAGGAGCAGGCCGAAGCCGGTCCCGCCGACAGCGCGGATCCACCGGCCGACATGCCGGTGATCGATCACGAGTCGGCGTTCGAGGCAGGCCTCGCCCTCATCCTGAACGGCCTGGCGCAGCGCACCGGGGCGCAGGGCGCCGACCGGTCTCCCGACAGGCACCCGACCGGCGGGGAGCTCCACTGAGCGGGCGCGGGAGGGGCGCGCACGGGCGCCCGGGCGTCAGTGCCCCGCCAGCAGTGCGCGGGTCAGCCGGACCAGGGCCGGGATCGCCGGATGGGCCGGGACGCCGCGCCGCCAGGCCAGTGCCAGGGGCACCGGCGGAACGTCCGCCAGGGGGCGGTAGGCGATCATCGGGTGGCTGTGCAGGGCGGGTGTCGCCGAGGTGGTGATGCCCACCGCCCGGCCGACGGCGATGGCGGTCAGCCACTCGTCGGTGTTGGCGACCTCGATCGTCGCCGCGGGGCCCGCCCCCGGCGGCCAGAGGTCCGGGGTGGTGGTGCCGGCCACCGTGTTCAGCGCGAGCGGGCGGGTCGCCAGGTCCGCGAGCGTGAGCGCGCCGCGGGCGGCGAGGTCGCTGTCGGCCGGGACGGCCGCCACCCGCTCCTCGGCCGGCAGCGGCTCCGTGACCAGCCCGGGCGCGGTCACCTCGCCGCGCAGCAGCGCGATGTCGACCTCGCCCCGGGTGAGCCCTGCCGTGCGGTCGTCGACGCGGCGCAACTCCAGCGGCACGTCCGGGTTCTCCTCGTCCCAGCGGCGCAGCAGCGGTACGGTGTGCTCCCCCAGCGCGGGCCAGGGGTGACCGAGACGCAGCGGCACCGCGGCCAGCGAGCGGGGGTCGAGGGCCGTGTCGACGGCGGCCAGCGCGGAGGCGGCCCGGTCGCGGAAGGCCCGGCCCGCGGCCGTGAGCTCCAGGTGGTGCGTGGAGCGGTCGATCAGCCGGGTGCCGAGGTGGTTCTCCAGCTGGCGCAGGGTCCGGGAGAGCGCCGGCTGGCCGGTGTGCAGCCGGGCGGCGGCGCGGGTGATGGTGCCCTCCTCGACGATGGCGAGGAAGGCCCGCAGGTGGCGCAGCTCGATGGTCATGTCCCGGGAGCATAACCGCCGCCCGATCGGCATTTCACGCGGCGCCGGCGGATTCCTAGCGTGGAGGGCATGACGAACACGCTTCCAGCGAAAGCCACTTCAGGACCGCCCGCGGCGCACGCGGCCGGCGCACGGACGGCCGGAGCACCGGCGGGGGCGCCCGCGGCCGATGCCGCCGGGGCCGGCCGGATCGGCGGCATCGGGCTGCTGCTGGCCGGCACGCTCTCGGTGCAGTTCGGCTCGGCCGCCGCCGCGCTGCTGTTCCCCCGGGTCGGCGCGCTGGGCACGGTGACGCTGCGGGTGACGATCGCCGCCGTGCTGCTGGCCGCCGTCTGCCGGCCCCGGCTGCGCGGACGCACCCGGTCGGACCTGGCCGTCGCCGGCGCGTTCGGCCTCGCGCTCGGCGGCATGAACGTCCTCTTCTACCAGGCGATCGACCGGATCCCGCTGGGCCCGGCGGTCACCCTGGAGTTCCTCGGCCCGCTGCTGCTGTCGGTCCTCGCCGCACGCGGGCCGACGAGCCTGGCACGGGCCGCACTGGCGCTGACGGGCGTCGCCCTGCTCGGGGCGGACGGCCTCGGCGGGCTCGACCCGGCGGGTGCGGGGTTCGCGCTCGGCGCGGGCGCCCTGTGCGCGGCGTACATCGTCCTCGGTGCCCGTGCCGGGGCCCGGTTCCCGCGGCTGGACGCGCTGGCGGTGGCGATGACCGTCGCCGCGCTGGTCACCCTGCCGCTGGGGATCGGCTCGGCGGGTGCCGCACTGCTCGACCCGGGCGCACTGGCGCTCGGCCTGGTGGTGGCACTGCTGTCCTCGGGCCTGCCCTACGCGCTGGAGCTGCTCGCGCTGCGCCGCCTGCCCGGGGCGACCTTCGCGCTCCTGCTGAGCCTGGCCCCGGCCGTCGCCGCGCTGGCCGGCCGGCTGGTCCTGGGGCAGGCCCTCACCGCGGCGCAGCTGCTGGCGATCGTCCTCGTGGTCGGGGCGAGCGCGGGCGCGCTTCGGACCGGCGGAGCGGGACGGCACGGCGGAGCGGGACGGCGCGGACGGGCGGCGCGCCGGGCGAGCGGGTTGGGCGTAGACGGGATCTGGACGCGGGTGGACCGGCTGAACCGGTCCGTCCGGAACGGCCCGGCGGCCCGCGGGCGCCGCTGCTAGAAGAACGGTCCGGGCACTTCGCCCGCCATCCACCCAGAGGAGTCCACCCCATGACCACCGCCTCCGCGGCCCAGCCCCTGCGCACCACGGCGCGCATCGCCCTGGCCGTCGCCGCCGCCCTGGTGCCCGCGCTCGCCGCCGCCCCGGACGCCGCCGCCGGTCCGACGACCACCACCGGGCTGGACAACACCTGGTCCTGTTCCGTACCGGCGGGCTACGTCTACGACCAGATCGTCGCCTCGTCGAGCTGCGGCAGCAGCTACTCGCCCCGCTACCACCTGCGCACCCCGGTCGACGGGCTGGTCTCCTGCGTCCGTGCGACCGGTTTCGTCTACGACAGCACCACGATGTCCGGCAACTGCAGCATGTCGTCGGGAAGTTCGTCGGCCTCCTACCGGCTGCGCGCGCCGGGGGACCTGGTGACGTCCTGCGAGACGGCGAGCGGCTTCACGTACGACCTCATCACCAACATCACCAACTGCAGCCTCGCCCCCGGCAGCACCAACCCCGCCTACCGGCTGCGCACCCCGGTCACCGGCCTCTGGGCGTGCAAGGTCCCGACGGGCTGGAAGTCCACCGCGACCACCCAGACCCACAACTGCAGCTACGGCACGTCGCCCAGCGACAAGTCCACCGCCTACCTCCTCGCCCCGGCCTGATCCGCCCGGACGCACGGCCCGGCCCCGGCGGTCCGCCGGGGCCGGTCGGCGTTCGGGGCCGCCCGGCCCGTCACCCGTCGATGAGCCGCTGCACCGCGTCGCCGTAGTGCGCGACCAGCGCCGCCCGGTCGGCGCGGACCAGCACCTCGTCCTCCACCACGTGCAGCGAGGTGAGCAGCCCGCCGACCTGGGCGGCCACGAGGTGGGCGCGCAGCGCGGCGTCCGCCCCCGCGAGCCGGGGCGCGAGCGGGTCGGCGAAGGCCCGCTCGATCGTGGCGCGCAGACTGCGCTGGACCTCGTCCCGGTCGGAGGCCCGGAACAGGGCGGCGAGCGAGGCGACCGCCAGCGAGCCGGCGGTGGAGGAGGACAGGTCCACGACGTGGGCGACCAGTGCCCGGCCCATGCCGTCCAGCGGGCCCTCCAGGATCCTGGCGGCCGGGAGGTCGACGCTCATCGCCTCCACGAAGAGCCGCTCCTTGGATCCGAAGTGCCGGATCACCAGGGCGGCGTCCACCCCGGCCCGCGCGGCGACCGCGCGGATGCCCACGGCGCCGAAGCCGTCCCGGTTGAACAGCTCCCGCGCCGCGTCGTGGATGGCCTGCCTGGTCAGGGCCGCCGACCGGCGCGGCCGGGGGGTGGACGGCTCGCTCACGCCTGGTTCTCCTTCGCTCGGACGACTAAGTCATCATAGATGACTTACGCTTGTCATCAATGTTGACCAACGGCTCGACGAGGAGCAGCACCATGGACCGACTCAAGGACAAGACCGCGCTGATCACCGGCGCCGGCAGCGGCATCGGCCGCGCCGCGGCCGAGCTGATGAGCGCCGAGGGCGCCGCCGTGGTGGTCGCCGACCACCACCCGGCCGCCGCCGAGGAGACCGCCCGCCTGGTGGAGGCGGCCGGCGGCCGTGCCCTGCCGGTGACCGTCGACGTCACCGACGACGCCTCGACGGCCGCCGCCGTCGCGGCCGCCGTGCGGGAGTTCGGCGGCCTGGACGTGCTCTGCAACCACGTGGGCGGCAGCGACCCCCGCAAGGACCTCGACCTGCTCCGGCTCGACCTCGACGAGTTCGACCGCGCCGTCGCCCTCAACATGCGCAGCACCCTGCTCGGCACCCGGCACGCCCTGCCCCACCTCATCGCGGCGGGCGGCGGGTCGATCATCAACACCGCCTCGGTGGCCGGCCTGGTCGGCGACGTCGTGCAGATCTCCTACGGCGCGGTGAAGGCCGCCGTCGTCAACCTCACCAAGTCGATCGCCGTGCAGTACGGCCCGCAGGGCGTGCGCTGCAACGCGGTGGCGCCCGGGGCGGTCATGACGCCCGCCCTGCGCGACAACCTGCCGGCCGAGGTCATCGACTCGCTCCTGGCCTGCAACGCCCTGCCCTACCTGGGTTCCCCGGAGGACATCGCCCACGCGATGGTCTTCCTGGCCTCCGAGGAGTCCCGCTACCTGACCGGGCAGCTGCTGGTGATCGACGGCGGCATGACCGTGCAGTCCCCCGCCGCCCCCGGCCGGCGGGCCATGCTCCCGACCGCCTGAGCCCCGCCGGGGCCGACCGGCGGCCGCGCCCGGTGCTCCCTCCCCGGTGATCGCCACCCACCGGCGAGGGAGCACCAACTCCCCTGCACTGGTTACGACTTCGCTCTTCTACAGGTTCGTCACAAGAGGGCCCGGACGCACTCCCCCGCCCGGCTCCCCCTGGGAGGATCGCGACAGGGCACCGACGAGGTACCCGCAGGCCGCGCCCGACAGGGGTGGGACGGGATGAGAGTTCGACGCAGGGACACGGGGGAACCCTCCGGTCGGCACCCGGGGTCCGACCGGCCCGCCCTCAGGGCGATCGCCGGCCTGCTGGCCGTCACGGGCCTGGCGACCGTCGGCATCGCCTTCGCCTGGTTCCTCTCCGAGCACGAGGAGTTGGGCGCCTACCGCACCGCACCGGCCTGCGGGCGGGCCTCGCCGGCAGGCAGCGCCTGCGTGCGGCACGAGATCGGCAGGGTGACGGAGCGGAGGTCCGAGCGTGCCGCGAACGGCCGCGACTTCTTGCTGAAGGTGTCCCGGGAGGCGGCACCCGCCCGCGACCACGAGGTCGACCGGGCACTCTACGATGCCGTCGCGGTGGACACCGGGGTGGAGCTGACACTCTGGCGGGACCGGGTGGCCGAGGTCGCCCACGACGGGCACCGGTCCGTGACCCTGCGCCCGAGCCGGTGGGCGGTGGCGGCCATCGCGGTGATGGTCGGCCTGGGGTCCGCACTGGCCCTCCAGGGCCTGGTCCGCCCGCACCTCGGCTTCCGGTCGATCCCGTTCTTCGGCGGCTGGATGATCGCCGCGACCGCGTTCCCCGTCTCCGCCTTCTTCGTCGTGGCCCAGCTGTCGTTCGCCCTCACCCTCGTCCTCTCCGTGTCCGGCTGGCTGCTGACGATGGCCGCCGCGGCGGCGGTCGTCCGGGACGACTATCCCCCAGGCACCCGCCGGTGAAGGCCGCCCAGGGACGGCGACCGGAGCCGCACCCTCCCTGGAACTTAGGATAGCCTTCCCTAACTATCGGCAGGGCCGGCGGTCCCCGCCGGCCCACGGAAGTTCGGGAGTGGGCGTGCTGGCTCCGGTGGGACCGACCGAAACCGGGAGGGCGGCGGACCCGCCCCGTGGATCACGGCCGCGTGCGCACGTGCTGCGGGCGGCCGGGCTGACCGCGGCGGTGGCGCTGCTGCTGTTCGTCGCGGCGCTCAGCATCGCGGTGGGGACGAAGTCCATCCCGCTGTCGACGGTGCTCTCCGGGCTGTTCGCCCCGGACGGGTCGGAGGACGCCGTGATCGTCCAGGACTACCGGCTCACCCGCACCCTGCTCGGCCTGGCCGTCGGCGTCGGGTTCGGTCTCTCCGGCGCCCTGATGCAGGCGCTGACCCGCAATCCGCTGGCCGACCCCGGCCTGCTCGGCATCACCTCGGGCGCCTCGGCCGCCGTGGTGCTGGGCATCGGGGTGTTCGGCGCCGGCACCCTGGCCGGCTACGTCTGGTTCGCCTTCGCCGGCGCGGCCGCCACCTCCGTCGCGGTCTACCTGCTGGGCACCGCGGCTCCCGGTCCGGCCTCCCCGGTCCGGCTGGTCCTCGCCGGAACGGCCGTCAACGCCTCGCTGATCGCCGGGATCTCGGCCCTCACCTTCCTCGACCGCGACTCCTTCAAGGAACTGCGGACCTGGTCCGTCGGCAGCCTGGCCGGCCGCGACCACGGGGTGCTCCTCCAGGTCCTGCCGTTCCTCGCCGCCGGGACGGTGCTGGCCCTGGCCCTGGCGGGGCCGCTGAACGCGATGGCGCTCGGCGACGACCTCGGCAACGCGCTCGGGGCGCGGGTGGTCCGCACCCGGGTGCTGGGCGCCGTCGCCGTGACCCTGCTGTGCGGCGCCGCGACCGCGGCCGTCGGGCCGATCGGATTCGTCGGGCTGGTGGTGCCGCACGCCGTCCGGCTCGTGTGCGGACCCGACCAGCGCTGGGCCCTGCCGTACTGCCTGGTGCTCTCCCCCACCCTCCTGCTCTCCGCCGACGTGCTCGGCCGGATCCTGGTGCGGCCCGACGAACTGGCGGTCGGCATCGTGACCGCCGCGATCGGCGCCCCCGTCCTGATCGTGCTCGTCCGCCGCCGGAAGGTGCCGCAGCTGTGACCGTGACCACCGTCGGGACCCCCCGCGCCGTCCGGGCCGCCGAGGGCGCGCCGGCCCCCGGCTGGCGGGTGCGCCTGGGCCCCCATGTCCAGCTGCGGCTCGCCCCCCGCACCGTGCTGACCACCGCCGGCCTGGCGGTCGCGCTGCTCGTCGTCGCCGTGGCCACGCTCGGCACCGGGGACTACCAGGTCTCCCCGCCCGACGTGGTGCGCGCCCTGCTGGGCGACGGCACCCGGGCCACCGACTACGTCGTCAACACCCTGCGGCTGCCCCGGCTGCTGGTCGGCATCGTGACCGGCGCGGCCCTCGGCCTCAGCGGGGCCGTCTTCCAGAGCCTGGCCCGCAACCCGCTCGGCAGCCCGGACCTGATCGGCTTCGAGACCGGCGCGGCGACCGGCGCGCTGCTCCAGATCCTGGTCTTCGGCGGCGGTGCCTTCGCGGTGGCCGCGGGGGCCGTGGGCGGCGGGTTCGCCACCGCCCTGGTGGTCTACCTGCTGGCGTACCGGCGCGGGGTCCAGGGGGCGCGGCTGATCGTGGTCGGGATCGCCGCCGGGGCGCTGCTCAGCGCCGTCAACGCCTACCTGATGACGGAGGCCTCGCTCGACGAGGCGCACGCCGCCTCGGTCTGGCTGACCGGCTCGCTGAACGGCCGGGGCTGGACCCAGCTCGTCCCCGCCGCGCTGGCTGTCGGGCTGCTGCTGCCGGTGGTCCTGCCGCTCGGCCGTCACCTGCGGCTGATGGAGGCCGGCGACGACTCCGCCAAGGCGCTGGGCGTCCCGGTCGAACGCTCCCGGCTGGTGCTGGTGGTGACGGCGGTCCTGCTCTCCGCGGTGGCCACGGCGACGGCCGGCCCGATCGGCTTCGTCGCGCTGGCCGCCCCGCAGCTCGCCCGCCGGCTGGCCCGCGCGCCGGGGGTCGCCCTGCTGCCGTCGGCGCTGATGGGCTCCGTGCTGCTCTGCCTGAGCGACCTCGCGGCCCAGCGGGTGGTCGCCCCGGTGCAGCTGCCGGTGGGCATCCTGACGGCGGCGATCGGCGGCCTGTACCTGGTGTGGCTGCTCGCCCACGAGTGGCGCTCCGGCCGGCGGTAGGCCGCCCGCACCGCAGAAGCCCGCACCGGACCGGTGCGGGCTTCTCGGGCTCGGGCACGTCCCGCGCGGGAGGCCCGGAGACGGACGTGCCCGCGCCCCCGGCGGAAGCGGGAGGGGCCGGGGGCGCGGGGGTCGGGAGGGGTGTCAGGCCTTCTCGGGGGCACCGTCCTCGTCGTCGTCCTCGTCCGGCTCGTGGTGATCGAGGTTGACGGTGCCGCGCTTCCAGTAGCCGTCCACGTCGGTGTACTCGCGGTCCAGCCCCAGCTCGCGCAGGTGACGGCGGATCGGGCGCAGCTCGCCGGCCTCGCCGGTGATCCACACGTAGGGCTGGCCGGGCGGGAACTCCAGGGCCCGGATGGCCTCCAGGAGGAGCTCGCCCTCGCCGTGCGGGATGCCGTTGCGGTGGACCCAGGTGATCTCGGCGTCCGCGTCGGTCGGCAGGTGCTCCTCCTCGCCCGCGTCGTCCACCTCGATGAAGGCCTTGGCGACGGCCCCGGCGGGCAGCGCCCGCAGCCAGCGGGCCAGGCCCGGCAGGCCGGTCTCGTCGCTGGCGAAGAGGTACCAGTCGAAGTCCTTGGGCACCATCACCGAACCGCGCGGACCGGCCAGGCCGAGCAGGTCACCGGGCTTGGCGTTGGCGGCCCAGGTGGTGGCGACGCCGTGGCCGTGCAGCACGAAGTCGAGGTCGAGCTCGTTGGCCTCGCGGTCGAAGCGGCGGGTGGTGTAGTCGCGGCTGATCGGGAACGGCGCCTCGGTGGGCATCACGATGCCGTCGCCGTCCGGGTCCATCCCGGGCAGCACGGGCACGGTCTCGCCGGGGGCGGGGAAGAAGGCCTTGACGTGGTCGGCGGGGGCCCGGTCGATGAAGCCGGCCAGCTCGGGGCCGCCGAGGGTGACCCGCACCATCCGCGGGGTGGGCCGGGTCACCCGGAGCACCTCCAGGGTGCGCAGGGTGATGTCGTGGTAGACGATCTCGATCGGCTCGGTGTGGATGACGGCCACGGGGGTCTCTCTCGCTTTCGGGGCGTGCCGCGGCGCACGGGCGTGCGCAGCGGCGCGGTACGGGTCGGCGCGCGGTCCGGGCG
>NZ_JBHJRC010000268.1:0-11430 GCF_042261735.1 Kitasatospora sp. NPDC056327
GTGCGGAACAACGGCCCCGAGCTGGTCGCCGCCCTTCCGGCCCCCGAGGAGGAGACGCTGCCTCAGCCGATCGAACGGGGGAGACGGGCGGTCAGGACGAGGACGGTGAACGAACCCAGCAGCTGGATGCCCAGGCAGAGGGCGAGCGCGCGGTCCATGCCGAGGGTCGGGGAGAGGGCCAGGTAGAGCGAACCGAGGGTGGCGACGCCCAGGGCGAGGCCGGCCTGCTGGCCGGTGGCGAGGACACCGCTGCCCACCCCGGCGCGGTCGGCCGGGACCTTGGACAGGACGACGCGGAACAGCGGCGTGCCGATCAGGCCCTGTCCGATCCCGGCCAGTGCCACGCCCGGGGCCATCCGCAGCGGGGAGAAGTGGCCCCAGTCGGCGAGCACGGTGAGCGCCAGGGTGCCCAGGCCCAGGGCCTGGACGAGGGCGCCGGCGGTGAGCACCCGGCTGCCGAAGCGGCCGATCAGGCGCGGGCCGGCCAGGGAGGCGCCGAAGTAGCCGACGGCCATCGGGACCAGCGCCCAGCCGGCCGCGACCGGGCCGAGGCGGAGCCCCTGCTGGAGGGCGACCGCGATGACGAACATGAAGCCGCCGAAGCCGCCGAAGTAGGGGAGCGCGATGCCGAGGCCGCGCCGCATCTCGGGGACGCGCAGCAGGGTGGGCGGCACCAGGGGGCTGCCGCCGAGGCGTTCGGCCCGGCGCTCGACCAGGGCGAAGGCGGCGGTGAACACCGGGAACAGCGCGAGCAGGACCCAGGACCAGAGCGGCCAGCCGGCGCTGCGGCCCTCCATCAGCGGGACGAGGAGGGCGAGCAGGGCGGCGGTGAGCAGGACGGTGCCGGCGATGTCGACCCCGGTGGCCCGCTCCGCGCGGCTCTCCGGGACGAAGCGCAGCGCGAGCACCAGGGCCAGCAGGGCGAACGGGACGTTCAGCAGGAAGACCGAGCGCCAGCCGGTGCCGAACAGGTCGGCGGCGACCAGCATGCCGCCGAGGACCTGGCCGACGACCACCGAGACGCCGGCGACCGCGCCGTAGACGGAGAGCGCGCGGCCGCGCCGGGCGCCGTGGGTGGCGGCGGTGATGGTGCCGAGGACCTGCGGGATCAGCAGCGCGGCCGACGCGCCCTGGGCGGCCCGGGCGGCGACCAGGCTCCAGGCACCGGGGGCCAGCCCGCAGGCGAGGGAGGAGACGGCGAAGGCGGCGGCCCCGGCGACGAAGAGCCGGCGGCGGCCGAGGATGTCGCCCAGCCGCCCGCCGAGGACCAGCAGGACGGCGAACGCGATGCCGTACCCGGCGGCGACCAGTTCCAGCACGGCGGGGCCGGCGGCGAGGTCGTGGTCGATGCTCGGCAGCGCGACGTTGACGATGAAGAAGTCGAGCATCGGGAGGAACGCCCCGAGCAGGACGGTGACCAGCCCGGCGGTGCCGAGTGCGGGCGGGGCTGAGCGGGCGGCGGCGGAGACGGCGGAGACGGCGGGGGAGGGAGCGGGGCCGGTGGCCGCGAGGGCCCTGGTGGCGGTCGGTTGCTGGGTCACGGTCCTACGATCCGGTGCGGCCCACCCTGGTACCAGAGTGTCCTTGTCCGGGTATCAGAAGTACCTGGCACCAGGATGCGCGATGGCGCATGCTGGTGGGATGAGGACGACGGCCGTCACGGCAGGCACCGGGAGAGCACCCGCCGATTCCCGGCGGCACGAGCTGGCGGCGTTCCTCCGCAGCCGGCGGGAGCGGATCACCCCCGAGCAGGTGGGCCTGCCGCCGACCGGCCGGCGGCGCACGCCGGGGCTGCGCCGCGAGGAGGTCGCGCAGCTCGCCGCCGTCGGGGTGACCTGGTACACGTGGCTGGAACAGGGCCGCGAGATCCAGGTGTCGGTCCAGGTGCTGGACGCGGTGGCGCGCGCCCTGCTGCTCGACCCGAGCGAGCGGGCCCACCTGTTCACCCTGGCCGGGGCGGAGGACCCGGTACCGGTGCGGGAGTGCCCGACCGTCACACCGGGGGTCAGGATGGCGGTGGACCGGATGGCGCCCTACCCGGCCGCGGTGATCAACTCCCGCTACGACGTGCTGGCCTGCAACGCCCAGTACACCGGGATCGTCGGCGACCTGGAGCAGCTGCCGCCGGAGGACCGCAATCTGATGTGGCTGGCGTTCACCCCCTCCCGGTTCCGCGACGTGCTGGTGGACCACGAGGCCGAGCGGGACGTCATGGTGGCCAGGTTCCGCTCCGGGATGGGCGAGTACGGCACCGAGCCCGCCTGGCGGACGCTGCTGGCCCGGCTGCGCCGGGCCTCCCCGGTGTTCGACGAGGCCTGGCGGCGGCACGACGTCGTGCGGCCGGGGAACGGGCTGAAGCGCTTCCTGGTCCCGGAGGCGGGGCTGCTGCGGCTGGAGTACACGAGCTACTGGCTCGGCCCGGTCCAGGGACCGCGGATGGTCGTCTACACCCCGAAGGACGAGGAGACCGCCGCGCTGCTGACCAGGCTGCCCACCCGGCTGCCGTCGGCCCTCGCGGCGGGAGCGACCGGTGGCGCCGGTGCGGGGGCGGCCGCGGGCACGGCCGGCGGCGCGGGGACGGTCACCGGGACGGGGGCTGCGGGGGTCCGCTGAGGACCCTCCGGCGCCCGCCAGGCCCAGGACCAGACAGAGGGCGGCGAGCGGGAGTTCGACACAGCCCGCCATCGTCAGCGCGGCGAGCAGCTCCCGGCCCGGGCCCGCGGTGGCGATGTCGGCCAGGGCGTCACCGGAGAGGAGGAGCGCCACCGCACCGGCCGGTGCGACCGTGCCCGGACCGCGGCGGCGCAGCACGGCGTCCAGCCGGAGCAGGGCGGCGAGTTCGCAGAGGTCGAGGACGACCCAGGCCGTCTCGCCGGCGGCCGCGAGCACGGCCGTCCAGGGCAGCAGCACCAGTGCGGCGACCACCGGTACCCGCGCGGCGAGCGCCGCGAACGGGTAGCGGGCCGGCGGGGCGGGGCGTCCGGACCGGGGTGTCGGAACGTGCCGGGGCGGCCGGACACCCCGGCTGTCCCGGACCGGACCGGCCGTGAGGACGGCGGTGCTCATCGCGCGCCCCCGGCCCGCGCGCCCCCGGTTCGCGCGCGGACCCGGACGAGCGGGCACCGCTCGGCCCCGGTGCCGTCGGCCGCCTCGACGAGCACACCGTCGAAGACGCCCTCGGCCCAGGCCAGCCAGAACTCCCCGGCGACGGTGACCACCTCGCCCGCCGTGACCACCGGGCCGGAGCGCCCGGGCAGCCGCAGCAGCCGCCCGTCCGTGAACCCCACCGACGGCACCGCGCCACCGTGCGGCAGCCGCCCCCAGGCCAGCCCGTACCGGGGCCGCCGACGGGCACCCGCCCCGGCCGCCGGGCCCGACCAGACCCGGGCGCCGCGCAGCAGGCCGCGTCCGAGCCGGGCCGCGACCAGCACGTCCACCAGCTCGCCGTGCTCGTAGACCTCCAGGGCGGCCCGGCCGCGCCGCCCGCGGCCGGGCCGGACGCTGCGCACCGACCAGGGGCCGGCCGGGAGGAGCGGCCCCCCGGCCCCGTCGGCCCCGTGGGACCCGTCGGACGCGGGGGTGGGCCCGACCGGCAGCCGTCCGTCCCCGAGGGCGCCGGTGCCGGCCGCGGCGGCCCGGCTGCCCGCGGCCCCGCCGCGGACCGGGCGGCCGTGCGAAGGATCGGTGGAGTGCGAAGCAGTGCTCGTCATGCCGTCAAGACTCGTCGTCACGGACGGTGTTGTCGGTAGTGCACCGGTCCGAACCGGGGGTGTACCCAGCTTCACCATTTCTCGGCAGACACCTTCATGGTGACGGCCGATCACCGCGCCCTAGGCTGTCCGCCATGCCTTCCACGAAGCCGCGCGGCGCGCTCGCCGGGAGCGCCCTCCGGCCGCCGTGGCCGGCGGCGGCCTGGCGGAACAGCCGCTTCCTCGCCGCCGGGATCCCCCTCGCCGTACCCACCTGGCTGATCTTCGTCGACCTCAAGGTGACGCTGTTCTTCCTCGGGGTGGTCCTGCTCTCCGTCCGTCCGCTCACCGCCGCCCAGCGCAGTCGGCTCCGCGCCCTGCGCGGGGTGGAGATCCCGCCCCTGCTGCGCCCGGCCGGCCGGGCGGGCGCCGGGCCGCTGACCGCGCTGCGCACCGGGGTCAGCTGGAGCCAGGTCGGCTACCACCTGGTGGTGGGCCCGCTGGTCGCGCTCGGCGCGCTGGCCGTCGTCTACGGGTGGGGCGCCGCCCTGATGGCCTCGACGGTCTTCGGCTGGTCCTGGATGATGCCGGCCGACTCCCCGGTCCACTACCAGTGGGCCAAGCTCGACATCCCGCTCACCGTCGGCGGTCTGCTCCTGGTCCTCCTGCTGCCCCGGGCCGCGTCCCTGCTGGCCCGGCTGGACGAGACGGCCGCGGTGCGCCTGCTCGGACCGGGCCGTACGGCCGAGCTGGAGCACCGGATCGAGGAGGTGGTCGAGAGCCGGGCCGGGCTGGTCGACGCGGTCGACGCCGAGCGCCGCCGGATCGAGCGGAACCTGCACGACGGTGCCCAGCAGCGGCTCACCTCGCTCGCCATGAACCTCGGCCTGGCCCGCCGCACCCTCAGGGACGTCCCGCCCGAGGCCATGCAGGTGATCGTCGAGGCCCACGAGGAGGCCCAGGCGGCCATCGACGAGCTGCGCGACCTCGTCCGCGGCCTGCACCCGGCCGTCCTGGAGGACCGCGGGCTGGACGCCGCGCTCTCCGGCATCGCGGCCCGCACCCCGCTGCCGGTCCGGCTGGACGTCGACCTGGCCGAGCGGATAGCCCCGACCGTCGAGGCGGTCGCCTACTTCACCGTCTCCGAGGCCCTGACCAACGTCGCCAAGCACGCCCGGGCCTCCCGGGCGGACGTCTCGGTGCGGACGGCCGGCGGCCGGCTGCGGCTGGTGGTCAGCGACGACGGCGTCGGCGGGGCGGACGCCGCGCGCGGCTCCGGGCTGACCGGCCTGCGCCAGCGGGCCGCCTCGGTCGACGGGTCCCTGTCCGTGCTCAGCCCCGTCGGGGGCCCGACCACCATCACCGTGGAGTTGCCGTGCGTGCTGTGATCGCCGAGGACTCGGTCCTCCTCAGGGTCGGCCTGGTCAAGGTCCTGGAGGCGGTGGGCTACGAGGTGGCCGCGGCCGTCGGGGACGCCGAGGAACTGCTGGCCGCGGTGGAGGAGCACCGCCCCCGGGTCGTGGTGGCCGACGTCCGGATGCCCCCCGGTTACACCGACGAGGGGGTGCGGGCGGCGCTGCTGATCCGCCGGCAGTGGCCGGAGGTGGCGGTGCTGCTGCTCTCCCAGTACGTGGAGGAGCGCTACGCCGCGGACCTCCTGACCAGCAACACCAGCGGGGTCGGCTATCTGCTCAAGCAGCGGGTGGCCAACGTGGACGACTTCGTGGACGCGCTGCAGCGGGTGGCCGAGGGCGGCACCGCGCTGGACCCGGAGGTGGTCGCCCAGCTGCTGGTGCGCCGCCACCGCGATCCCCTGGAGCGGCTGACCCCGCGCGAGCGGGACGTGCTCGCGCTGATGGCGGAGGGCCGCTCGAACGCCGCGATCGCGGGGGCGCTGGTGGTCAGCGACAGCGCGGTCGCCAAGCACATCAACTCGATCTTCGCCAAGCTCGACCTGCCGCCGGCCGACGACAGCCACCGCCGGGTGATGGCGGTGCTGCGCTTCCTGGAGGTGGCGTGACGACGACCGCGCCGGCGGGGGCGCCCGCCCCGGAGGAGGAGGTGCCGCCCGTTCCCCGGGGCCGGGCGGGCTGGCGGCTGATCGGCACGCTCGTGCTGGTCGTGGCACTGCTCTTCGGTGCCGGGCAGACCTGGGGGATGGCGGTGCACCAGGAGGTGCACGTGGAGCGGACGTACCCCGTCGCGGTGACCGGGCTCCGGCTGGACACCGGCCGGGCCACCGTACGGATCCGGCCCGGGAAGGAGGGCCAGGTGGTGGTCCGCCAGCGCCTGGACTGGATCGTCCGCAAACCGGTCGTCTCGGCGCTCTTCGACCAGCACCGGCTGGACCTCCGGATGTACTGCAACCAGGTGCTGCCGGTCAGCGACCTCGGCTGCGGCGCGGTGATCGAGCTGGAGGTGCCGCCCGGGATCGAGGTGAGCGGGAAGCAGTCCAGCGGCAGCATCGACATCGCCGGGACGACGGGCGGGATCGACCTGCTCTCCACCTCGGGGGAGGTCGTGCTGACGGAGGTGTCCGGTCCGCTGGCCGTGCGCACCACCTCCGGTTCCGTGCGGGGCCGGCAACTGGCCGTTCCGACGGTCACCGCGGGCGCGACCTCGGGGTCGGTGCAGCTGGGCTTCGTCGAGCCGCCGCGCAGCGTGGACATCGGGGTGACCTCGGGAGCGGTGGTGCTGGGCCTGCCGCGCGGCTCCCGCTACGACTTCGAGGGCGGCACGGCCCCGCGCGGCGGGATCGATCCGGCGCTGGCGGACCGCTCCAGCCCGAACAAGATCAGGGTCTCGGTCAGCTCCGGATCGGTGTCGGTCCTCGCGAAGGACCGCGAGGCCGACGGGGACTGACCGGCGGCGGGCCGGTACTCGCGGGCCGGTACTCGTCGTCCGGTGGCCGGTCCTCGGCCGGGTATCGGCCGGGCGTCGGCCGGCCGGGCGGCCCGGCCGCCTTCCGGCGAAGCCCCGGACGGTTGCGCCGGGTGGGGGACAATGAAGAGTCCCCCACCCGCCGTCCCCGAGGTCAGCCGCGCATGACAGTCCCGCCCGCACCCATCGAGCCGAGCACCGCGACCGGCCCCGCCGACGGCACCGCCACCACGGCCGGCGTTCCGGCCCCCGCGCCCGCCGCCGGCGGCATCGGAGCCACCGCAGCCGCCGACGCGGCCGGGGCACGAGCCGGAGCCGGGTTCGCGCCGCTGGCCATCGGGCCGCTGGAGGTCTGGCCGCCCGTCGTGCTGGCACCGATGGCCGGCATCACCAACGCGCCGTTCCGCACCCTCTGCCGCGAGCAGAGCGGCGGCAAGGGCCTCTACGTGTCCGAGATGATCACCACCCGGGCCCTGGTCGAGCGCAACGCCAAGACCATGCAGCTGATCAGGTTCGACCCGAGCGAGAAGCCGCGCTCGATCCAGCTCTACGGCGTGGACCCGGTGACCGTGGGCAAGGCCGCCCGGATGATCTCCGAGGAGGGCCTCGCCGACCACATCGACCTCAACTTCGGTTGCCCCGTCCCCAAGGTGACCCGCAAGGGCGGCGGTTCGGCGCTTCCGTACAAGCGCAACCTGCTGCGCGAGATCCTGCGCGAGGCCGTGGCCAACGCTGGTGACCTGCCGGTCACCATGAAGATGCGCAAGGGCATCGACGACGACCACCTCACCTTCCTGGACGCCGGGCGGATCGGCGCCGAGGAGGGCGTCTCCGCGATCGCCCTGCACGGGCGCACCGCCGCCCAGCACTACGGCGGCACCGCCGACTGGTCGGCGATCGCCCGGCTGCGCGAGTCCGTCCCGGCGGAGATCCCGGTGCTCGGCAACGGGGACATCTGGTCGGCGGACGACGCGCTGCGGATGATGCGCGAGACCGGCTGCGACGGCGTGGTGGTCGGCCGCGGCTGCCTGGGCCGGCCCTGGCTGTTCAAGGACCTGGTGGCGATCTTCGAGGGCGAGACGGACTACGCCCGCCCGACCTTCGCCGACGTGGCCCGGGCGATGGTCCGGCACGCGCAGCTGCTCGGCGAGTGGCTGGGCGACGAGGCCCGCGGAGTGATCGACTTCCGCAAGCACGTCGCCTGGTACACCAAGGGCTTCTCGGTGGGCTCGGAGCTGCGGGTGAAGCTCGCCAACTCCTCCTCGCTGGCCGAACTGGCCGAAACCCTCGCCCTGGTGGAGCAGTCGCAGTCCTGGCCGGCCGGTGCCGACGGCCCGCGCGGGCGGACCAGCGGCAACAACCGGGTCGTCCTGCCGGAAGGCTGGTTGGACGATCCGTACGACTGCGCCCGCCCGGGCGAAGACGCCGAATCGGACACCTCCGGCGGCTGATATGTACAGCTGGTAGAAAACGGCCCCCCGGGGCCGATCGGGACTCCTCCCCGGCCCTCTTGGCCAATTCGGCCAAGAGGGCTCCTTTTTGGCAGTCCAATGTCACGGAGGAGACACGTTTCTGGACGCAGTGCGACGATCGGCTGAGCAGGACTACGTTCGAACGGTGAGATGTGCTCGTGACGCTTGCCACATACCCTGGCGGTCGGAGGTGGCCGACAGGACGAAATGAACAAGTCGGGGGCGGATCGCTTCCCGAAGGGGCGCGGCGGTGGATCGGGCGCTGAGGGTGCAGGAAATCAAGCCGCGCCACCGGTCCGGGCCGCCGGTGGCTACCGTGCGTTCCGGCAAGGTGATCTTCCCGTTTCACCGCCTTCAAGACTTGAAGGTGCGCTAGCGTCAGCCGGACGATTTCCCCACCAGAGGTGAACGCCATTCAGTGCATTCGATCTAGCGGGTTACGTGCCGATCCTGACCACGTACGGCCTATTGGCGGCGCGGACGAGCCTTCGAAATGGGTATGTTCTCCGGCGTCAGGGCAACCGTGTGCGAGGAGACAAACCCGTGGCGTCCCAGCAGAAGTTTGTTTACTCCTTCACTGAAGGAAACAAGGACCTCAAGGACCTTCTCGGCGGTAAGGGCGCGAACCTGGCCGAGATGACCAACCTGGGTCTCCCCGTCCCCCCGGGGTTCACCATCACCACCGAGGCCTGCAAGGTCTTCCTGGAGACGGGCACCGAGCCCACCTCGCTGCACGAGGAGATCAGCGCCCACCTGGACGCCCTTGAGCAGGAGATGGGCAAGAAGCTCGGCCAGGCCGACGACCCGCTGCTGGTCTCGGTGCGTTCGGGCGCCAAGTTCTCGATGCCCGGCATGATGGACACCGTCCTGAACATCGGCCTCTCCGACGCCTCGGTGGCCGGCCTCGCCGCGCAGTCCGGCAACGAGCGCTTCGCCTGGGACTCCTACCGCCGCCTGGTCCAGATGTTCGGCAAGACCGTGCTGGGCGTCGACGGCGAGCTGTTCGAGGAGGCCCTGGACGAGGTCAAGCACGCCAAGGGCACCGGCAACGACCTCGACCTGGACGCCGCGGACCTCAAGCGGCTGGTCGAGGTGTTCAAGGCCATCGTCGAGCGCGAGACCGGCCGGGCCTTCCCGCAGGAGCCGCGCGAGCAGATGGACCTCGCCATCCACGCCGTCTTCCACTCCTGGAACGGCGACCGCGCCCGGCTCTACCGCCGGCAGGAGCGCATCCCGAACGACCTGGGCACCGCGGTCAACGTCTGCACCATGGTCTTCGGCAACCTCGGCGAGGACTCCGGCACCGGTGTCGCCTTCACCCGCGACCCCTCCACCGGTGCCCAGGGCGTCTACGGCGACTACCTGTCCAACGCCCAGGGCGAGGACGTCGTCGCCGGCATCCGCAACACCCTGGCGCTGTCCGAGCTGGAGAAGCTCGACAAGAAGTCGTACGACGAGCTGATGGCGATCATGCAGACGCTTGAGAACCACTACCTCGACCTCTGCGACATCGAGTTCACCATCGAGCGCGGCAAGCTCTGGATGCTTCAGACCCGGGTCGGCAAGCGCACCGCCGCGGCCGCCTTCCGGATCGCCGTCCAGCTGGTCGACCAGGGCCTGATCGACCTGGACGAGGCCCTCATGCGGGTCACCGGCGGCCAGCTCTCCCAGCTGATGTTCCCGCGCTTCGCCCCGAACGCCGAGTCCAAGCAGATCGCCCGGGGCCTCGCCGCCTCGCCCGGTGCCGCGATCGGCAAGATCGTCTTCGACTCCTACACCGCGGTGAAGTGGTCGCGCTCCGGCGAGAAGGTCATCCTGGTCCGCCGCGAGACCAACCCGGACGACCTGGACGGCATGATCGCCGCCGAGGGCATCCTCACCTCCCGCGGCGGCAAGACCTCGCACGCCGCCGTCGTCGCCCGCGGCATGGGCAAGACCTGTGTCTGCGGCGCCGAGGAGCTGGAGGTCGACACCAAGCGCCGCCGGATGACCACCGCCGACGGCCTGGTGCTGGAGGAGGGCGACGTCGTCTCGATCGACGGCGCGACCGGCAAGGTCTACCTCGGCGAGGTACCCGTCCTCCCCTCCGCGGTGGTGGAGTACTTCGAGGGCACCCTGCACGCCGGCGCCGACGTCCAGGGCGGTCTGGTCCAGGCCGTGCACCGGCTGATGTCCCACGCCGACGGCCGCCGCCGGCTCGCCGTGCGGGCCAACGCGGACAACGCCGAGGACGGCTCGCGCGCCCGCCGCTACGGCGCCCAGGGCATCGGCCTGTGCCGCACCGAGCACATGTTCCTCGGCGAGGAGCGCCGCAAGGAGGTCGAGCACCTGATCCTCGCGGACAACGACAAGGACCGCGAGCAGGCGCTCTCCACCCTGCTGCCGCTTCAGAAGGGCGACTTCCTGGAGCTCTTCCAGGCGATGGACGGCCTGCCCGTCACCGTCCGTCTGCTCGACCCGCCGCTGCACGAGTTCCTGCCGGACATCACCGAGCTGTCGGTGCGCGTCGCCCTCGCCGAGGCCCGCAAGGACCCGAACGAGAACGACCTGCGGCTGCTCCAGGCGGTGCACAAGCTGCACGAGCAGAACCCGATGCTCGGCCTGCGCGGCGTGCGCCTGGGCCTGGTCATCCCCGGCCTGTTCGGCATGCAGGTCCGGGCCATCGCCGAGGCCGCCGCCGAGCGCAGGCTGGCCGGCGCCGACCCGCGTCCGGAGGTCATGATCCCGCTGGTCGGCACCGTCCAGGAGCTGGAGCTGGTCCGCGACGAGTGCGAGCGGGTGCTCGCCGAGGTCGCCCAGGCCACCGGCGTCCGGCTGGACATCAAGCTCGGCACCATGATCGAGCTGCCGCGCGCCGCCGTGACGGCCGGCCAGATCGCCGAGGCCGCCGAGTTCTTCTCCTTCGGCACCAACGACCTGACCCAGACGGTCTGGGGCTTCTCCCGCGACGACGTCGAGGCCTCCTTCTTCACCGCCTACCTGGAGAAGGGCATCTTCGGGGTCTCGCCCTTCGAGACCATCGACCGCGACGGCGTCGGCTCGCTCGTCAAGCACGCCGTCGAGGCCGGCCGGGCCACCCGCCCCGACCTCAAGCTCGGCGTCTGCGGCGAGCACGGCGGCGACCCGGACTCGGTCCACTTCTTCCACGAGGTGGGGCTGGACTACGTCTCCTGCTCCCCCTTCCGGATCCCGGTGGCGCGCCTGGAGGCGGGCCGCGCCGCCATCGAGACCGCGGGCAGCGACTCGCGCTGAACGCCGGGGGCTCTGAGCCCCCCGGCACGGCCGATTCGCTGACCGCTTCCCCTCCACCGGGGAGGGGCGTACACCGGAGCTCGGCGCAGGAGAACCGGCGTACGCGAGGCGGCCGGGGCGGGTACGGACAACGGCGT
>NZ_JBHJRC010000269.1:0-11421 GCF_042261735.1 Kitasatospora sp. NPDC056327
GCCGCGGTTCAGCCGCGGGCCGGCGGCCGCTCCCGTTCCGGGGGGAGGGGCTGCGGCGGGCGGCCCAGGTGCCAGGGCAGGTCGTAACGGCGGAACAGGTCGGCCCGTATCGGGGCCAGCGGGAGCTCGGCGCCGGGCAGCAGCACGCCTATGCAGGCGCCCATCAGCGCGCTGCGCAGCACCGCGTGCTCGGCCGCCGGATCGGGTGCGCCCCAGTCGCGCAGCAGTCCCTGGAGGATGGTGCCGAGCCGCTGCTGCTCGGGGTCCTGGACGAAGGCACCGCTGTCCGGGTCGAGGATCAGCGCGAGGTGCGAGCGCATCACCCGCGGGTGGTCCATGGCGAGGCCGAGCACCGTGTCGATGGCCCGGGCCAGCCGGGCCTCCGGGGCCGCGCCGGGGGCCAGTTCGTCGAGCGCGGTGGAGAGCGCCTGGTGCATCATCCGGTGGGTGGCCGACTGCATCAGCAGTCGTTTGCCGTCGAAGTAGTAGGACAGCAGGCCACGGGCCAGTCCGGCCCGCTCGGCGATGTCGGTCAGGGTGGTGCCGGAGTATCCGCGCTGGTCGACCAGTTCGACGGTGGCCCGCATGATGCGGCGCCGGGAGCGCTGGCGCATCTCCTCATTGACCGAATCCCCGCGAGGTGCCATCGTGTCTGCTCCGTACGTTCGTTGGCTGGTGGCCAATATACTGGCCGGGCCGGCGACCGAACCGCGGCGGCCGGCTTCGGCCGGGCGGCCCGGTTCGGTTCGTACGGAGGCGCCGGCCCTACCAACACGGGGGTTTGGTAGAGCCGGCGCCCACTTCGACGGCGAGGGGGCGAACTCCGGCGCCGGGATCCCCCGGTCGGGGGTGTCCCTGCCGTCGTTCAGTTCTTGCTGAGGACCTCGTCGTGCCGTTCGGCCGGGGCCTCCCGGCGTGCTGACGAGTAATCATAGTCGCCCACGGGCAGGGGAGTTGCCTTCTTCCGCCGGTCGAGAACGGCGCCCGCGACGGCGACCACCAGGCCGATCAGCGCGACCGCGGTGACGAAGAGCAGCGCGGGCCGGTAGCCGTCCAGTTGGGCCTGGGCGCCGGTGCCGCCGCCGCTGCCGGCGGTGATGATCGCGGTGGCGCCGGCCAGTACGACCGCCGTGCCCACCTGGATCGCGGTGTTCACCAGACCCGAGGCCAGCCCCTGCTCCTCGTCGGCCACCCCGTCGGTGGCGGCGATGTTCACCGAGGGGAAGGCCAGCGCGAAGCCGACGCCGAGCAGGACGATCGACGGCAGCACCAGGCCCGGGTAGGAGCTGTGCTCGTCCAGCCGCAGGAACAGGGCGAACGCGCCGACCAGGCCGAGCAGGCCGATCGGCAGCAGCCGGCCGGTGCCGAAGCGGTCCACCACCGGGCCCATGAACGGCGCCGAGAGGGCGATCATGGCGCCGGCCGGGAGCAGGCCGAGTGCCATCGCCAGGGCCGACCAGCCGAGCAGGTCCTGGAGGTAGAGGGTGACCACGAACTGGAATCCGCCGTAGGCACCGGCCATCGCGAAGGCGATCGCGTTGGCCCGGGCGACCGAGCCGTTGCGGAAGATGCCGAGCCGCACCAGGGGGTGCGCGGTGCGGCTCTCCACCAGCAGGAAGGCCGCGCCGAGCAGCAGGACGACGGCCAGCGAGCCCAGGGTGCGCAGGCTCAGCCAGCCCGCGCCCTGCGCCTCGGTGGCGGTGAAGACCAGCAGCAGGACGGCGGTCGTGCCGGTGATCGCGCCGAGCACGTCGTAGCGGCCGTGGGCCTTCTCCTCGACCGGGCGGGGGAGCAGCCGGACGGCGAAGAGCAGGGCGATCAGGGCGATCGGGACGGGCATCAGGAAGGTCCAGCGCCAGCCGACCGAGGTGAGCAGCCCGCTGAGCACCAGGCCGAGCGAGAAGCCGCTGGCGCCGCAGGTGGTGTAGATCGAGAGCGCCCGGTTGCGGGCCGGGCCCTCGGGGAACGTCGTGGTGATGATCGACAGTCCGGCCGGCGCGGTGAACGCCGCCGCGACGCCCTTGACGAAGCGGGCGGCGATCAGCAGGCCGCCGTCGTCCACCAGGCCGCCGAGCAGGGAGGCGGCCGCGAAGACGGCGAGCGCGGTCAGGAAGACCCGGCGCCGCCCGAGCAGGTCGGCGGTGCGGCCGCCGAGCAGCAGCAGGCCGCCGTAGCCGAGGACGTAACCGGAGACCACCCACTGGAGGGTGGAGGTGGAGAGGTGCAGTTCGGAGCCGATGGACGGGAGGGCGATGCCCACCATCGAGACGTCCAGGGCGTCCAGGAAGAGCGCGGCGCAGAGCACGATCAGCGTGCCCCAGAGGCGGGGGGTCCAGGATTCCCCGGCGTGTGACGGGTCGTCGGATGACGTGACGGTCGCGGTGGTCATGGCGCAAGAGATTACATGCGCATGCATTCAATGCAAGTGAATAAAATGTTAACGCATAAGTTGAAGCTGGCTGTGATACCGTGGCGGCGTGGCTGAACTCGACTCCTCCGTGGAGGCAGGTCTGGTCGCCCAGTGGCGCGACCTGCTCGCCCGGCATGCCCGGACCGCCTGCCTGCTCGACCGCGAGCTCGGGGAGAAACACGGCCTGGGCATGAGCGAGTTCGAGGTCCTTGAGCATCTGGTCGAGGGCTGCGACGGCACCGGCCGCGGACTGCGGGTCCAGGAGCTGTCCGACACGGTGCACCTGAGCCAGAGCGCGCTCTCCCGGCTGATCGGCCGGCTGGAGAAGGCCGGACTGGTCACCCGCGCGATGTGCGCCGACGACCGCCGCGGCATCCAGGTCGCGCTCACCGACGAGGGCCACCGGCGCTACACCGAGGCCCGCACCCTGCACCGCGAGGTGCTCTCGCTCACGCTGGCCGACGACCCGCCGCCGATCTGCGGACCGGTCGAGGGCTGAGGCACCGTCCGGCCCGACGCCCGAGCTCGGGCCGGAGGTCCGCCGCCCGCTGCTCTCCGGGCCGGAGTCGCGGGTGCGGCACGAGCGGCGGACGCCGGCCGCCGACGCCGGCCGCCGACGTCGGCCGCCGACGTCAGCGCAGGGCGAAGAGTCCCGGGGCCGCGGCCAGCAGGACAACCACGGCGGGCACCGCCAGGGCCGCCACGGTCAGCCGGAGGCGGTGCGGCACCGACAGCCGGGGCCGTCCCGCCAGCAGCCGGTCCACCCGCTTCGGGGACTGCGCCAGCCCGGGCGGGCAGGCGCCGAACACCCCGCGCTCCAGATTGATCCCGGCCAGCGCCACGGCGGTGGTGTGCCGGCCGTGCCGCCGGGCCGCCCGGTCGTCCGCCGCCAGCTCCACCAGCTCGCCCACCTGGTCGCGGAAGGCCCTGAACACCCCGACCCCGGGGAACCCCGAGGCGAGCGCCTGGGCGCCCTGCGCCAGCCAGTGGTGCCGGGCCCGGACGTGCCCGCGCTCGTGGCTGAGAACCGCCGCCAGCTCCCGGTCGGTGAGCTGCCGCAGCGCCCCGGTGGTCACCACCAGCCGGGAGTTCTGTCCCGGGAGCGACCAGGCCTCGGGGCGGACGTTCTCCAGCACCACCAGCCGCTCCCGGCGCGGCCGGGCGCCGTCGCCCGAGGCCGGCTCGATCGACTCCGGCAACGGGGGCGAGAGCCGGGCCAGTTGGGCGTGCCGGTGGGCCCGCTGGGCCTTCGCCGAGCGGACCTCGCGGGTCAGCGCGAACAGCGTCTGCAGGCCGCCCGCCGCGAGCACCGCCGCGCAGAGCCGGCCCCAGCCCTCGGAGTTGTGCAGCCCGTACGCGGCCTCCACGCCGATCGGCGCGCGGGAGAAGAGCACCTCGCGCAGGGCGGGCAGCGCGGCCATCGCCGCGAGCACCAGACCCAGCGCGCAGCACAGCAGCACGGCCACCACCAGGCATTGCCAGACCAGCAGCGCCAGCACCGGTTCACGGTCCGCCCAGCGGGCCCGGGTCAGCATCCGGGGGGCGACCGTGGCGAGCAGCAGTCCGAGCAGCAGCAGGCCGAGCAGGGCCGTCATGGCATGGGCTCCCCGAGGACGCACGGAGCGCGACAGTGCGCTTCACGCCAACTTATGCGCTGCCGGGGCGGGGTGGAACGACTTTCGGCCACCCAGTGACCAACGCCACGGGGCGTCCCGCTCCGGCGCGTGCCCCGCGGCCTCCGCGGTGCCGGGCGAGGGCGGGGGAAGGGGCCGGTCGAAGGGCCGCCGGGCCGCCGTCACATGGTCAGGAGCATGGCGAACATGCCGATGCCCATCGACAGCCGGCAGGCCCTGGGCAGCCCGGCCGAGGCCACCACCACCGAGCCGCCGGGGCCGCTCAGCAGCCGGCTGCCCGACCACAGCGCGTACCCGCCGAAGTAGGCGAGCAGAGCACCGGTCAGCACCGGCGACCCCATGGCCGCCCGGTGCCCGGCGTGGCCGGCGCCGCTGCTCATCGCCAGCGCCATGTAGGTCATCGCCAGCGCGCCGACGGCGTGGTGCAGCCGGTGCGTGCGCCGGGCCGGGTGCACCGCCGCCGCCAGCAGCAGGGCCACCGCGGGCGGCCCGTACACCCAGGCCCACACCTCGCCCGGCACGGTCGTCCCGGTCAGCGCCATGACGGCCATCCCGCAGCCCATCAGCCCTTCGGCGAGGTCGGACTCGTGGCCGGGGTGCAGCCGCCGCCGTCCGCCGGCAAGGGAGTCCGCGGCCCCCGCCGACCCGGCCGGTGCGCACGGGGCGTGCCGCAGCCGGGAGAGGCAGTAGGCGCCCGAGGCCGCGGTGAGCGCGGCGAGCAGCCAGCTGACCAGGTCTGGACCGTGCAACGGCGGCCTCCCGGGGCGGCGCGGACGGGCGTACCGTCCACGGTCACCGCTCGGTCCCGCGGACAGCAGGGCGCGAACGGGGGCGCACGGAGGTGCCGGCCGTGGCGCGCCGTTCGCCGGGCGCCCATGTGCCCGCCGGGCGCCCGGGTGCCGGCCGCGGGGCGGTGCGCGCCGCAGACGCCTCAGGGCTTCTCCGACCATTCCCGCCGCGCGCCGATGCGACGCGAACTGTCGGACGAGCCCTGGCGGGCGAGCCGGCCCGAGGCGATCACCCGGCTCAGGAACCGCCGGGTCCGCTCCTCCCGGGGCGCGCCGAACAGCTGCTCCGGCGGCCCCTGCTCCAGCACCACCCCGCCGTCCAGGAAGCACACCCGGTCGGCGACCTCGCGGGCGAACCCCATCTCGTGGGTGGCGAGCAGCATCGTCATGCCCTGCTCCTTGAGATCGCGCACCACCGCCAGCACCTCGCCGACCAGCTCGGGATCGAGCGCTGCGGTGATCTCGTCCAGCAGGAGCAGCCTGGGCCCGGTGGCCAGCGCCCGGACGATGGCCGCCCGCTGCTGCTGCCCGCCGGAGAGCCGGTCCGGGTACTCCCGGGCCTTCGCCGCCAGCCCGAGCCGGTCCAGCAGCTCCAGGGCCGTCGCCTCCGCCCGGTCCCGGGGGACGCCGTGCACCCGGCGCGGGGCGAGTGTCACGTTCTCCAGCACCGTCAGGTGCGGGAAGAGGTTGTACGCCTGGAAGACCACGCCGATCCGCCGCCGCACGGCGTCCTCGTCCGCCCGTGGGTCGGTGATCTCGGCGCCGTCCAGGTACACCGCCCCGTCGTCGATCCGCTCCAGCAGGTTGACGCACCGCAGCAGCGTCGACTTGCCGGAGCCCGACGCCCCGATCAGCGCCGTCACCGAGTGCTCCGGCACGTCGAGGTGCACGTCGCGGAGCACCACCTGGCCGGTGCCGAAGGTCTTGCGCACGGCCTCCAGCCGCAGCACCGGCTCCCGGTCCGCGCGGGCGGGCCCCGGCCGCTGCCCGCCGGCGGGATCCGTCGCGGCACCCGTCGCATCCGTCACGGTGCACCTCCTCCTTCGTGTCGGCGGCGGTTCATCCGGGTGGTCAGCCAGCCGGTGAACCTGGTCAGCGGGATGGTCAGCGCCACGAAGACGAGCGCCGCCACCAGGTAAGGGGTGGAGTTGAACGACCGGCCGTTGATGATCTTCGCCGCGTACACCGCGTCGATCACCCCGCCGATCGACACCAGTCCGGTGTCCTTCTGCAGGCTCACCAGGTTGTTGAGCAGCGGCGGCACCACCCGCCGCACCGCCTGCGGCAGCACCACGAACCGCATCGCCCCGGCGTACGACAGGCCCAGCGAACGGGCGGCGGCCAGCTGGCTCGGGTGCACCGACTCGATCCCGGCCCGGAACACCTCGGACACGTACGCCGAGTACGTCAGCACCAGCGCCGCGCCGCCCAGCAGGAGCGGATCGGTGGTGACCCCGGTCAGCCGCAGTGCCGGGACACCGGTGATCATCACCAGCAGGCAGATGATCATCGGCAGGCCGAGGAAGAAGTCCACGTAGGCCGTGGCCAGCAGCCGCACCGGCAGGAAGACCGGACCGCGCAGCGTCCGCAGCACCGCGAGCAGCAGGCCGAGCACCAGGATCAGCACGCCGCAGACGGCCATCAGCTCCAGGTTGATCCGCAGGCCCTTGAGCACCTCGGGCAGTGCCTGCCGGGCGTACCCGGCGTCGAGGAATGAACGCCGTACGGCCGGCCAGCCCGGCGAGCCGACCAGCAGGGCGAGCAGCACGCCGATCGTGACCGCGGTGGAGACGGTGGCGATCAGTGCCGAGCGGCGGGCCCGGTGGCGCCGGTACGCCTCGTGGGCGAGCCGCCGCGCCGAGGGGCGGTAGCCGTCCGGGGTCTTCGTGAGGTGCGCGGCCCCTCCCGGGGACGGCCCGCCCGCGCCCGTGCCGCCGGTGCCTGTGCCACCACCTGGGCCCGTGCTGTCGAGGCCCGTGCTGCCGCTGTCCGCGCCGCCGGTACCCGTGCGCCCGGCGCCGGCGTCCTGGGTGCTCGCGTCCCCGGGGCCCGCGCTGTCGGTGCTCACGGCAGGACGGGTGCCGAGACGGCGTCGGACAGCCACTCCTTCTCCAGCCTCGCGAGCGTCCCGTCGGCCCGCAGCGCGTCCACCGCGCCGGAGACGCAGCCGGTCAGCCGCGAGCCCTTGTCCAGTACCAGCCCGAACTGCTCGCCGCCGCCCGCGCCGGCCAGCTGACCGACCACCTGGGCCTCCGTCACCTCGGCGCCGGTGATGTAGAACGCCGTCGGCAGGTCCACCACCAGCGCCTCGACCTGACCGTTCCTCAGCGCGGCCTTGGCGAGGTCGTTGGAGTCGAAGACGGCCGGCTGCGCCGTCGGCCGGACGGTCGCGGTGATCGCCTCCAGGCTGGTGGTGCCGACCTGCGCGCCGAGCCTGGCGCTCCGGAGGTCGGCGAGGCTCCGGGCCGAAGCGGCCCTGGAGCCCTTCAGCGCGATCACCGCCTGCCGGACGTCGTAGTAGCCGGAGGAGAAGTCCACGGCCTGGCGGCGCTCGGCGCTGATCGACACCTGGTTGACGTCGAAGTCGAAGTCCTTGGGACCGGGCGCGGTCGCCTTGGCGAACGGCGTGACCACCCAGGACACCTTCTCCTTGGGGTAGCCCAGCTTCGCCGCGACCGCGTAGGCCACCGCCGACTCGAAGCCCTCGCCGTTCTCCGGCCGGTCCCGGGAGAACCACGGCTCGTAGGCGGGTTTGTCCGTGCCGACGGTGAGCGTCCCCGCCGTCCGGGTGGGCAGGCCGCCGGGCGCGCAGTCGGCGGCGGTGCCCGCGGCCGACGAGCCGGAGCCCGCCGCGGGTTCCTGGACGGCGCAGCCGGTGACCGCGGCCAGCACGGTCCCGGCGAGCAGGAGGGCGACGGCGGAGGTGCGGGGGAGGGGCATGGCGGTGCTCCGGGGTGAGAAGGGGCCGGACCGGTCGGGTGGGGAACCTCCCCCGGTGGCGGTGGCCGGACACGCGCGGCATGGTCGGCTTGGGAGCCTTCGTCCGGCCCCGTCCGGAAGATCCCGCCGGCTGTTCACGCGGCCGCCACACACGCCCGCCGCCCGCGCGACCGCAGGTCACCGCAGATCCGTCGGCAGGACCCCCCTTGAACAGAAGAACCTTTCGTACTTATGGTGGTCTCATCGAAAACCCTCCTGTCGAAGTGAGTCCCCGATGCAGAATCTTTCGTCAAGGCTCGCTGTGGCGGCCGACGCCCCGGTCCAGAACCTCGCCGGGCACCCGGCCTGGCTGCGTTTGAAGGACGCTGTCGAGAGCCTGCGTCCGCTGCAGTCCAAGGACGGTTCCATCGACCTGTCCGCCGTGCAGCGCCAGACGGTCGACCCGCTGGTCGCGACCGTGCGCGCCGCCGTCGCCGAGCTGGCCCCGCTCTTCCCCCACGACGCCGCCTACCTGGCCGCCGTCGACGCCGACCTGGCGAAGTGGGCCGACACCGGCTACCGGGAGCCCGACTTCCTGGACTCGCTGCTCGCCTTCCAGCCCGCCGACCAGCGCGAGGACGGCCTCCAGCACCTGGTCGTCTTCCCGATGTACACCCAGAACGGCAACCCGGACCGCAACCTGGAAGCCGTCCTGCTGAGCGTCGTGTGGCCCGAGTGGCTCGCCGAGCTGGAGCGGACCCGCTTCGACAACCCGATGTTCGTGCCGATCACCTTCACCGACTTCACGGCCGGCTACGACACCAACTCCGCCGTGCTCTTCCCCGAGACCGTGGCCGTGCGCAAGGCGCCGGAACGTTTCACCTGGGGCGGCATCTTCTGCGACCGCGAGGCCGCCCGCTTCCGCGTCGTCTCCACCAACGCCGTCGAGCTGCTCGGCCTGGAGATCCCCTCCGACGCCCGGAGCCTGCTGGAGGACCAGGAGCGCTCGCAGCAGACCTTCGTGCTCTGGGACCTCATCCACGACCGGACCCACAGCCACGGCGACCTGCCCTTCGACCCCTTCATGATCAAGCAGCGCAGCCCGTTCTGGATGTACGGCCTGGAGGAGCTCCGCTGCGACCTCACCACCTTCAAGGAGGCGGTGAAGCTGGAGGCCGAGGGCAACGAGCACGCCCGCGACGTCCAGTACGCGATCCTCTTCGACCGCCTCTTCCGCTTCCCGGTCAGCGGCGACCGCGTGCGCAACTACGACGGCATGGGCGGCCAGCTGCTCTTCGCCTACCTGCACAAGCACGACGCGCTGCGCTGGCGCGACAACCGCCTCAGCATCGACTGGGACCGGGCCCCGCAGGTCACCAACGCGCTCTGCGCCGAGATCGAGACCCTCTACCGCGACGGCATCGACCGCCCGAAGCCGGCCCACTGGATCGCCGCCTACGAGCTGGTCTCCCGCTACCTCACCCCGCACCCCGCCTCGACCTGGGCGAAGGGCACCGAGGCGCTCCCGTTCGACACCGCCGAGGGCAAGGCGCTCAACAAGGCCCTGTGCGACGCCGTGCTCCCCGACGAGTTCCCGCTGAGCATGTTCTACGAGGCCCTCGCGAAGAAGCTCGGCGGCGTCATCGCCTCGACCACCGGCATCACCGGTGCCGGCCTGCAGGGAGTCGCCGCGTGATCACCGCCCCCAAGGGACCCCTCACCGGCAAGGTCGTCGCCGTCGCCGGGGCCAGCGGTCCGGCCGGCCAGGCCGTGCTGCGCCGCCTCGCCGCCGACGGCGCCACCGTCATCGGCGCCGACATCGACGCCCGGCGCCTGGAGTCCGCGCTCGACGCCGTCCGGGTCGCCGTGCGCGGAGCGCGGATCAGCGGCCAGGTCATCGACCTGCTCGACCCGCAGGAGGTCCACGACTGGGCCGACCACCTGGAAGCCGAGCACGGCCACGTCGACGGCATGATCCACCTGGTCGGCGGCTGGCGCGGCAGCAAGAGCTTCTTCGAGACCCGGATCGACGACTGGGACTTCCTGCACGACACCGTCGTGCGGACCCTCCAGCACACCTCGCTGGCGTTCCAGCCCGCCCTGGTCCGCAGCGGGGCCGGCCGCTACGCGATGATCTCCGCCGCCGCCGCCCACAAGCCCACCGCGGGCGGCGCCGCCTACGCCGCCGCCAAGGCCGCCACCGAGGCCTGGACGCTGGCCCTCGCCGACTCCTTCCGCAAGGAGACCACCGCCGAGGACGGCAAGCCCACCGCCGCGGCTGCCATCCTGGTGATCAAGGCGCTGGTCAGTCCCGAGATGCGGGCCGAGAAGCCGGACGCCAAGTTCGCCGGTTTCACCGACACCGCCGACCTCGCCGCACACCTGGCGGGCCTCTGGGACCGCCCCGCAGAAGAACTGAACGGACAGCACCTGTGGCTGACAGCCCGATGACCGACCCCTCCGGCCGCACCGACGCCGTGCGGCGGCACGACCCCGCCGTCCGCGGCTTCGCGAGCGACAACTACGCCGGCGTGCACCCCGAGGTGCTCGCCGCGATAGCCCTCGCCAACGGCGGCCACCAGATCGCCTACGGCGAGGACGACTACACCGTCCACCTCCAGGACGTCTTCCGCCGCCACTTCGGCGACGCGGCCGAGGCGTACCCCGTCTTCAACGGGACCGGCGCCAACGTCGTCGCGCTGCAGGCCCTGCTCCCGCGCTGGGGAGCAGTGATCGCCGCCGAGAGCGCCCACATCAACGTGGACGAGGGCGGCGCCCCGGAGAAGATGGGCGGCATCAAGCTGCTCACCGTCCCCACCCCGGACGGCAAGCTCACCCCCGAGCTCATCGACCAGCAGGCCTGGGGCTTCGGCGACGAGCACCGCGCGCAGCCGCTCGCGGTCTCGATCACCCAGAGCACCGAGCTCGGCACCCTCTACACGGTGGAGGAGATCCGGGCCATCGTCGACCACGCGCACCAGCTCGGCATGCTGGTCCACGTGGACGGCTCGCGCCTGGCCAACGCCGCCGCCTCGCTCGGCGTCCCGCTGCGCGCGTTCACCACGGACGTGGGCGTCGACGTGCTCTCCTTCGGCGGTACGAAGAACGGCCTGCTGTTCGGCGAGTGCGTGGTCGTCCTGAACCCCGAGAAGGTCCGGAACATCAGGTTCCTGCGCAAGACCTCGATGCAGCTCGCGTCGAAGATGCGCTTCGTCTCGGTCCAGTTCGAGGCGCTGCTCTCGGGGGACCTCTACCTCCGCAACGCCGGCCACGCCAACGCCATGGCCGCCCGCCTGGAGTCGGCGGTCCGGGGGATCGACGGGGTCACCGTCGTCCGCCCGGTCGAGGCGAACGCGGTCTTCGCGATCCTCCCGCGCGAGGTGAGCGAGCGGCTGCAGAAGCGGTACCGCTTCTACTTCTGGAACGAGCACACCGGCGAGGTCCGCTGGATGTGCGCGTTCGACACCACGGAGGCCGACATCGACGCCTTCGCGGCGGCCATCGCCGAGGAGATGGGCCGCGCCTGACGAGGCCCCGCACCGCCGATCGTCCCGTCCTGCCGGCGCAGGGCGGGACGATTTGCATGTGGCGGCCCCGTCCCCGTACAGTTCCGGAGTCGCCGCGGGAGAGCGGGGACAAGCGGAAAGCGAAGTCGGTTGAATGAAACTCC
>NZ_JBHJRC010000270.1:0-11417 GCF_042261735.1 Kitasatospora sp. NPDC056327
CCCCGCCGACCGTCTCCCGGTCGGCGGGGCCCTCGCACGTCACCGGCGGGATCAGCCCGCGTCGTACTTGTCGACCCTGAACGGGCGGCTGCCCTGGGCCTCGGCCTTGAGCCCGGCCGCGCGGCCCTTGAAGGCGCGCTCGGTGTCGAGGTCGTGCTCGGCGAGGAACTCCAGGGTGGCGGTGTGGACGGCGCCGAGCACCGGGTGGGAGGCGTTGAGGGCGTTGTCGGCCATGGTGCGGGTGCCCCAGGGCTGGCCGGCCCAGGTGTGCCGGAAGCCGAAGGGCTCGGGCAGGCCGAGGCCGCCGCCGAGCCAGGAGAGCAGGGCGGGCGTCCGGTGGAAGGGGGCGCGGACGGCCTGCCGGACGACCTCGTCGTTGTCGATCAGCCGGAGCTTGACCGTGCGGTTCTCCCAGAACCGGAAGGTCTTGGCGACGGACTTCTCCTTGTCCTTGGGCTTGTCGCCGAAGAATCCGTCGATGGGGCCGAGGGCGTAGCCGGCGACGGTGATGTTGAGGGTGTTGGCGAGCAGCACGACGGTGACGGTGAAGGTCAGCACGAGCTTGCCGTCGTGGGTGATGAACTGGGTGGCGAGGTAGTGCCGGGGGCCGCCGGAGAAGGTCTGCTTGTCGGCGATGGCCTGGACGGCGAAGTCGCGCATGTGGTCGCCGTCCATGTCGGCGTTGCCGGGGCGGCTGATCTCGTCGGCGCTCTCGCCGACCTCGAAGACGACCCACTGCTTGACCCGGACGCCGGGCATGCCGCTGTTGGCGACCTCGCTGATGCCGAGGGCCTTGAGGTGGCCGGAGATCTTGCGGACGAGGTCCCAGGGGTGGAACTGGCGGAAGTCGATCTGGCCCTCGGCGGGGCGCAGGGTGTCGATGAGCTTCCACTCGCCCCAGCGGCGGCCGGCGCCGAGGATGCCCTTGGGGCCGGCGTAGTGCTGGACGTTGGTCTCCTGCTCGGCGTCGAGGCGGCCGAGCTTGGCGCGCAGTTCGGCGGCCTTCTTGTCGAGGTCGTCGCGGGGGACGGCCATCGGCACGGTGGCGGCGACGGCGTTGCCCTCGACGAGGGAGAGCCAGCGGGCGCGCAGGTCGGCGGCGGTGCGTTCGACGATGCGCCGGGCCAGGAACCAGCCGATGACCGGGGCGAGCATGACGACGCGCAGGTAGATGCCGAGGAGGCCGCCGGCCGGGGGCCTGACCGCGAGCAGCACGGCGAGGCCGGCGGCGAGCGCGAGCACGACGGCGCCGTAGGCCCCGGCGTTCTTGGGGTTGTCGCGCCGCAGCCAGGCCCGGAGCTGGAAGGCGCCGAGCCAGACGAGCGCGCCGGGCAGGCAGAGCACGCCGGTGACGACGGTGATGGTGGACAGCCGCCGGTCGCGGTTGCGGCGGATCTCCTCGGCGGCGAGGCTGTGCTCGACGATCTGGCGGGTGTCGAGGCCGAAGGAGGGGACCAGCGGCTTGCGGTCGCCTCCCAGGGTGCGGGAGATGAGCGCCTTGCTCCAGGCTTCGCCGAAGTTGGGGGCGAAGAGGGCGAAGCGGCCCTTCTTGGCACTGGTCCCGGCGAGCTTGGCGGCGCCGTCCTCCAGCGCGGTGTCGCGGTACGCCACCGAGGAGATCGCCTGGGTGCCGGCGGTCTGCGGGCCGGTGTCGGTCCGGGGTATCTGCGCACCCGGGGTCATGTCGAGCGTGGTCACGGTGGCGTCCCCTCCTCCCCTTTGTCCTGCGGCAGGTTACCGCGCCGGGGTGCCGGTGCGGGCATGATCGTCTGAAGTACCGTCACGAACGGGCCACGTCGGGCCCGTGGGGCATGATGCCCACCTTCCGGTCGTCCGACGCGCCCCGGCGGCCGCTTCCCGGGCGGGATGGGGCACGATGGCGGCATGGAGAACGGTGTGCTGACGGATCCGGTGCTGGTGTTCGACGGGGACTGCGCGTTCTGCACGACGTGCGCGCAGTGGGCGGAGCGCTATCCGCGGCAGACGCTGGCGTCGGGGGGCTGGGAGGCGGTGCCGTTCCAGTTCGCGGACCTGGCGGGGCTGGACGCGCTGGCCGGCGGGCGGGGCGAGGTGACCCCCGAGCGGGCCGGGCGCGAGGTGCTGTGGGTGACGCCGGCGGGGCGGGTGTACGGCGGGGCGCAGGCGGTGGCGCGGCTGCTGATGCGTTCGGGCGGGGCCTGGGCGTACCTGGGCGGGGTGCTGGCGCTGGCGCCGGTGCGTCCGGTGGCGGCGCTGGCGTACCGGTGGGTGGCGCGCAACCGGCACCGGATGCCGGGCGGGACGCCGGCCTGTGCGCTGCCGCCGCGCTGAGCCGCTCCCGGGGGCGCCGGCCGGGCCTCAGCCGGTCCGGTCGGTGTGGCGGGCGGCGAGGGCGGCGGGCATGGGTTCGTGGCGCAGGTGGGCGCGGCTGAACCCGGCGGTGCCGTGGGTGAGTGAGCGCAGGTCCACGGGGTAGCGGGCGAGTTCGAGTTCGGGGACCTCGGCGCGCAGCATGGTGAGGCCGGGGCCGGCGGTCTCGGTGCCCAGGACGCGGCCGCGGCGGGCGGAGAGGTCGCCGAGGACGGCGCCGAGGTAGTCGTCGGGGAGCAGGATCCCGACGGCGGCGACGGGTTCGAGGAGCCGGATGACGGCGTGTTCGGCGGCGTCGCGCAGGGCGAGGGCGGCGGCGGTCTGGAAGGCGGAGTCGGAGGAGTCGACGGAGTGCGCCTTGCCGTCGGTGAGGGTGACCCGGATGTCGACGAGCGGGTGGCCGGTGGCGACGCCCTTGGCGAGCTGGGCGCGGACGCCCTTCTCGACGGAGGGGATGAAGTGCTTGGGCACGGCGCCGCCGACGACGTGTTCCCGGAACTCGAAGCCGGAGCCGGCGGGCAGGGGTTCGACCTCCAGTTCGCAGATGGCGTACTGGCCGTGGCCGCCGGACTGTTTGACGAGGCGTCCGTGGCCGGCGGCGGCGGTGCCGAAGGTCTCGCGCAGGGCGACCCGGTGCCCGACGGTGTCGACGTGGACGCCGTGGCGGCCGCGGAGCCGGTCGAGGACGGCTTCGGCGTGGGCCTCTCCGGTGCACCAGAGGACGAGCTGGTGGGTGTCGGGGTTCTGTTCGAGGCGCAGTGCCGGGTCCTCGGCGGCGAGCCGGGCGAGGGCCTGGGAGAGCTTGTCGTCGTCGGCCTTGCTGTGGGCCTCGACGGCGATCGGCAGCAGGGGTTCGGGGAGGGGCCAGGTTTCGAGGTCGGCGTGGTGGCCGGGTTCCTGGACGGTGTCGCCGGCGCGGGCGGTGGTGAGTCGGGCGGCGCAGACGAGGTCGCCGGCGACGGCGTGCGGGACGGGGCGCTGGAGCTTGCCGAAGGGGCTGGTGAGGGTGGTGACGCGTTCCTCGGCGTCCTGGTCGTCGGGGTGGGCGGGGCCGGTGAGGCGGATGCGGGTGTCGGGGCGCAGGGTGCCGGCGTAGAGGCGCAGCAGGCTGACGCGGCCGACGTAGGCGTCGCCGGTGACGCGGACGACCTGGGCGGCGAGGGGGGCGTCGGGGTCGCAGGCGGGGGCGGGGCGGGTGCGTTCGGTCGGGTCGGGGAAGGTCGTGGTGATGAGGTCGAGGAGTTCGGTGGCGCCGAGGCCGTGTTCGCCGGTGGGGACGGCGGGGTGCAGGGCGCAGGCGAGGACCTCGCGGCGCATGCCGGCTTCGAGGGACTCGGTGTCGGGGGTCCCGCCGGTGAGGTACTGCTCCATGAGGGTGTCGTCCTGGCCGGAGATGGCCTCGACGAGGCTCTCGCGGGCGGGGGCGGTGTCGGGCAGGGGGTCGGTCTCGCCGTAGGTGCGGCCGGTGAGGAGGTCGACGCTGCCGTCGGGGCGGCCGTCGTGGTGGACGGGCAGGAAGAGCGGGCGCAGGGTGTCGGGGCCGAGGCCGAAGGCGTCGTGGCAGGCGGTGAGGATGTCGTCGAGGCTGCCGCGGGCGATGTCGAGCTTGGCGACGGCGATGGCGCGGGGGATGTTCTCGGCGGCGCACTCGCGCCACAGCGCTCGGGTGGGGGCGGTGACGGGGTCGGTGGCGGAGACGACGAAGACGGCGGCGTCGGCGGCGTGGAGGGCGGCGCGCAGGTCGGCGGCGAAGTCGGGGTAGCCGGGCGGGTCGATCAGGTTGATCTTGGTGCCGCGCCATTCCAGGGGGAGCAGGGAGAGCTGGACGGAGCGCTGCTGCTGGTGTTCGAGGGGCTCGTGGTCGGAGACGGTGGTGCCGTCGGCGACGCGTCCGGGGCGGCCGAGGGCGCCGGCGGCGTGCGCGAGGGACTCCGCGAGGGTGGTCTTGCCGACGCCCGCGCAGCCGATGAGGACGACGTTGCGCAGGTCGCGCGGTCCGGCGACGGCGGGGGCCTGGCCGGCCCGGGCGGTGCTGCGGTCGGGCATCGGGGGTCTCCTCCGGTCGCGCCGAGGGTGTCGGTGAAAGTCTAGGGGCGGGGGCGCCGGGGGGCGCGCGAGCGGCGGCCGGGCGGTGTGTGGGCGGGGTCGGTCGCCGGGCGTGGCTACGATGGGTGCGCCGGGTGGGCTGATCCGTCCGGTCGTCTGCCGCGCACTCTGGCCGCAGGCGGGTACCAGGGAGATCGGAGCGGTCGGGAAGGCCATGCTCAACAAATACGCGCGTGCCTTCTTCACACGTGTCCTGACCCCGTTCGCCGCGTTCCTCATCCGTCTGGGTGTGAGTCCGGACACCGTGACGCTGGTCGGTACGGCCGGTTCGGTGGCGGGTGCGCTGGTGTTCTTCCCCCGCGGGGAGTTCTTCTGGGGCACCATCACGATCACGCTGTTCATCTTCTCGGACCTGGTGGACGGGAACATGGCGCGGCAGCTGGGGAAGTCCACCAGGTGGGGGGCGTTCCTGGACTCGACGCTCGACCGGGTCGCGGACGCGGCGGTCTTCGGCGGGCTGGCCATGTGGTACGCGGGCAAGGGCGACAACGACCTGCTGTGCGCGGTCGCGGTGTTCTGCCTGGCGAGCGGGCTGGTGGTGTCGTACACGAAGGCGCGGGCGGAGAGCCAGGGGCTGCCGTGCGACGTGTCGGGGCTGGTGGAGCGGGCCGAGCGGCTGGTGATCAGCCTGGTGGCGGCCGGTGTGGCGGGTCTGGCCACGTTCGGGGTGCCGTACGTGGAGTGGCTGCTGCCGGTGGCGCTGTGGTTGGTGGCGGCCGGCAGTCTGGTGACGGTGTTCCAGCGGATGCTGCAGGTCCGCCGTGAGGCGTTCGAGGCGGACCGCGTGGCGGCCGGTAGCTGAGAGGGGGCGGTCCCGCGGTGAAGGAAAGTCTGGCGGACCGACTGGTGTACGCGGCGTACGCGGCGGGCTGGGGCGTGCTCAAGCACCTGCCCGAGCCGGCGGCGCGCGGGCTGTTCGACCGGCTGGCGGACTCGGCGTGGCGCCGGCGCGGCAAGCGGGTGCTGCAGCTGGAGGCGAATCTGCTGCGGGTGCGCCCGGAGGCGGACGAGGCCCGGCTGCGGGAGCTGTCGCGGGCCGGGATGCGGTCGTACATGCGGTACTGGCAGGAGTCGTTCCGGCTGCCGGTGTGGGGCCGCGCGCGGGTGCTGCGGGACGTCCGGGTGGACGGCTTCGAGCAGCTGCGGGAGGCCCTGGACTCGGGCCGGGGCGCGGTCATAACGCTGCCGCACATGGGCAACTGGGACCTGGCCGGGGCCTGGGTGGCCATGCAGGGGTACCCGTTCACGACGGTGGCGGAGCGGTTGCGGCCGGAGCGGCTGTTCGACCGGTTCGTGGCGTTCCGGGAGAGCCTGGGCATGGAGGTGCTGGCGCTGACCGGCGGCTCGGTGAACGTGGTGGGCACGCTGGCGCGGCGGCTGCGGGAGGGACGGCTGGTCTGCCTGGTGGGGGACCGGGACCTCTCGGAGGCGGGCATCGAGGTGTCGTTCTTCGGTGAGGCGACGCGGATGCCGGCCGGTCCCGCGGCGCTGTGCCAGCGGACCGGTGCGGCGCTGATGCCGGTGTCCATCTGGTACGAGGGCCGGACCATGCGGGCCCGGATCCACCCGGAGGTGCCGGTGCCGGCGGAGGGTGACCGGGCCGGGAGGATCCGGGCCATGACGCAGGCGATGGCCTCGGTGTGGGAGGACGCGATCCGGGAGCACCCGGAGGACTGGCACATGCTGCAGCGCTTCTGGCTGGCCGACCTCCCGGCCCGTGGGACCACCGGGGCGGTGGCCGCCCCGGGCGGCGCCCGTCCGGAGGCCCGCGAGCCGGGCGCCCGGGAGTCCGCGGTCCGGGAGCCCGCCGCCGGGGAGCCGGCGGCGGAGGCGCCGGGGGCCTGAGCCCCGCCGCCCGCCCGGTCGTCCGCTCCGCCTGCCGTCCCCCTCCCGCCCCGGCTCCCGCGCCGCCGGCGGTCCCGCCGTCCGCGCCGCGGCCGGCCCCGCGGGCCGCACCCTCGTCCGTGCCGCCCGCCGCCGTCCGCACCGCCCGCAGTATTCCCGAGGAGATCCGTGAAGATCGGCATCGTCTGCCCGTACGACTGGGACGTTCCCGGCGGCGTGCAGTTCCACATCCGGGACCTCGCCGAGCACCTGATCGGGCTGGGCCACTCGGTGTCGGTGCTGGCGCCGGCCGAGGACGACGAGGCGCTGCCGCCGTACGTGGTCTCGGCGGGCCGGGCGGTGGCGGTGCCCTACAACGGTTCGGTGGCGCGGCTGAGCTTCGGGATCCTGTCGGCGGCCCGGGTGCGGCGGTGGCTGCACGACGGCCGGTTCGACATCCTGCACGTGCACGAGCCGGCCTCGCCGAGCCTGTCGATGCTGGCGGCGTGGTCGGCCTCGGGGCCGATGGTCGGCACCTTCCACACCTCGAACCCGCGTTCGCGGGCGATGATCGCGGCCTCGCCGATCCTGCAGCCCGGCCTGGAGAAGATGCGGGCGCGGATCGCGGTGAGCGAGTACGCGCGGCGCACCCTGGTGGAGCACCTGGGCGGGGACGCCGTGGTGATCCCCAACGGCGTGGACGTGGGCTTCTTCGCGGGGGCGGAGCCGGACGCGCGCTGGACCGGCGGGGCGGCCGGGGGGGAGCCGGGCACGATCGGCTTCATCGGCCGGATCAACGAGCCGCGCAAGGGGCTGCCGACGCTGCTGGCGGCGCTGCCGCGGATCCTCGCCGAGCGCCCCGGGGTGCGGCTGCTGGTGGCCGGCAAGGGCGACGAGGAGGAGGCGGTCGCCGGGCTGGCGCCGGAGGTCCGCGCGCAGGTGGAGTTCCTCGGCATGGTGAGCGACCGGGACAAGGCCCGGCTGCTGCGCAGCGTGGATCTGTACGTGGCGCCGAACACCGGTGGCGAGAGCTTCGGGATCATCCTGGTCGAGGCGATGTCGGCGGGGGCGCCGGTGCTGGCGAGCGACCTGGACGCGTTCAAGCAGGTGCTGGACGGCGGGGACGCGGGCGAGCTGTTCCCGGTGGAGGACGCGGACGCGCTGGCCCGTGCGGCGGTGCGGCTGCTGGGGGACCCGGGGCGGCTGGAGGAGCTGCGCAAGGCGGCGTCCCGGCACGTGCGGCGGTTCGACTGGTCGACGGTGGGCGCCGACATCCTGGCCGTGTACGAGACGGTGACGGCGGGCGGGCCGGCGGTCGTCGAGGAGGACGAGCGCAGCGGCCGGCGCGGCCGTTCCGGTCCGGCCCGGGACTGACCGGGACCGACCGGGAGCGGGCTGCCGGGACGGACCGGCGGCGGCCGGGATTGAACGGGGCACCCGCGTGGTTGGGGTCGAACGGTCCTTCCTGACCGACGTTCCGTTCCCCGTGACCCTGGAGGCCCCGGTGCCGCAGATCTCCGTCGACTACTCCCCGAGCCTGGACGGCTCCTTCGACCGCCGTGAGCTGGGCGAGGCCATCAACCGGCTCGCGGTGGAGACCATCGCCGCCCGGCCCGAGGGCTGCAAGACGGTCTTCCGCCGCACCGACCCGGAGGTCGTGGTGGGGTACGGCGAGCGGACCGACGCCCAGGTGTTCGTCCAGTTCCGGATCTTCCCCGGGCGCAGCGCGGAGGCGAAGACGGCGCTCACCGAGGGGGTGCTGGCGCTGCTGGCCGCGCAGCTGAAGCCGGCGCCGGGGGAGCGGCTGCACCTGGCGGTGGACGTGCGCGACATGGACCGCGAGGTCTACCGGAACACGGCGATAGAGGGGTGAACCGGGAGCACCCGGTAGCGTAGCGCCCCGTGACTACCTGGATCTGGGCCGGCGTGGCCGTGGTGCTGTTCGGCATGTACCTGAGTTGGACTGCCGGGAGGCTGGACCGGCTGCACGCCCGGATCGACGCCGCCCGTGCGGCGCTGGACGCGCAGCTGGTCCGCCGGGCCTCGGTGGCGATGGAGCTGGCGACGTCCTCGCTGCTGGACCCGGCGGCGTCGCTGCTGCTGCTGGACGCGGCGCACGCGGCCCGGCAGGCGGAGGACGAGGAGCGCGAGGTCGCGGAGAGCCGGCTGAGCCTGGCGCTGCGGGCGGTGTTCGCGGAGCCGGAGCAGACGGCGGTGCTGGTGGCGGAGCCGGGCGGCGAGGAGGCGCTGCGGGACCTGACGGCGGCGGTGCGGCGGGTGCCGATGGCGCGACGGTTCCACAACGACGCGGTGCGGGCGGCGCGGGCGGTGCGGGAGCACCGGCTGGTGCGCTACTTCCGGCTGGCGGGCAAGGCGCCGTTCCCGATGGCCTTCGAGATGGACGACGCGCCGCCGCTCGCGCTGACCCCGGAGGGCGCTCCGGCGTAGGGGATTGTTACGGCCCGGTGGCGGGTCCGCGTGGCACGCGTCTCACCCGTCGCGGCGGGCGGTCCGGATCCGGCCTGTTTGTCGTATCCCGTCACGCGGGCTGGACTCGATGGCGCATGGAGGGGCGGTTTCTTCTGCCTACCATAGGGCGATAGCACTGGTTCATCTTCGAGTGAGGTCTCACGTGTCCACCACCCCCACCACCGCAGACCAGCCGCAGATCGGCACCGCCCGGGTGAAGCGAGGCATGGCCGAGCAGCTCAAGGGCGGTGTGATCATGGACGTGGTCAACGCCGAGCAGGCCAGGATCGCCGAGGACGCCGGCGCTGTCGCGGTCATGGCCCTGGAGCGGGTGCCGGCCGACATCCGCAAGGACGGCGGCGTGGCCCGCATGTCGGACCCGAACATGATCGAGGAGATCATCGCCGCGGTCTCGATCCCGGTGATGGCGAAGTCCCGGATCGGTCACTTCGTCGAGGCCCAGGTCCTGCAGTCGCTGGGTGTCGACTACATCGACGAGTCCGAGGTGCTGACCCCGGCCGACGAGGTCAACCACTCCGACAAGTGGGCCTTCACCACCCCCTTCGTCTGCGGTGCCACCAACCTGGGCGAGGCGCTGCGCCGCATCGCCGAGGGCGCGGCCATGATCCGCTCCAAGGGCGAGGCCGGCACCGGCAACGTCGTCGAGGCGGTCCGCCACCTGCGCCAGATCAAGAACGAGATCGGCCACCTGCGCGCGCTGGACCACAACGAGCTGTTCGCCGCCGCCAAGGAGCTGCGCGCCCCGTACGAGCTGGTCAAGGAGGTCGCCGAGCTCGGCAAGCTGCCGGTCGTGCTGTTCTCCGCCGGTGGCGTGGCCACCCCGGCCGACGCCGCGCTGATGCGCCAGCTGGGTGCCGAGGGCGTCTTCGTCGGCTCGGGCATCTTCAAGTCGGGCGACCCGGCCAAGCGTGCCGCGGCGATCGTCAAGGCCACCACCTTCTTCGACGACCCGAAGATCATCGCCGACGCCTCCCGCAACCTGGGCGAGGCCATGGTCGGCATCAACTGCGACACGCTGCCGGAGAGCGAGCGGTACGCCAACCGCGGCTGGTAATGCGCGCCCGACGGCCCGCCGCGCGGTGAGATCATCGGCGCGGCGGGCCGCCGCGCGTCGTCCGTTCGAGAGTCAAGAGGTACGAGAAGTGTCCACTCCAGTCATCGGTGTCCTCGCCCTCCAGGGCGACGTCCGCGAGCACCTGATCGCGCTGGCCGAGGCCGACGCGATCGGCCGGCCGGTGCGCCGGGCGGAGGAGCTCGCCGGGGTCGACGCGCTGGTCATCCCCGGCGGGGAGTCCACCACGATGTCCAAGCTGGCGCTGCTGTTCGGCGTCATGGAGCCGGTGCGCGAGCGGGTCGCCGCCGGGATGCCGGTGTACGGGACCTGCGCGGGCATGATCATGCTGGCGGACAAGATCCTGGACGGGCGCGAGGACCAGGAGACGGTCGGCGGCATCGACATGACGGTGCGCCGCAACGCCTTCGGGCGACAGAACGAGTCCTTCGAGTCCGGTGTCGCCTTCCGGGGCCTGGACGGCGACCCGGTGCACGGCGTGTTCATCCGCGCCCCCTGGGTGGAGTCGGTCGGCGCGGGCGTCGAGGTGCTGGCCGAGCTCCCGGCCGCCGACGGCCCGGAGAGCCGGGTCGTGGCCGTGCGCCAGGGCAACCTGCTGGCCACCTCGTTCCACCCGGAGCTCACCGGTGACCACCGGGTGCACGCCTACTTCGTGCGCATGGTCGAGGAGCACCTCGCCGCCGCGTGACCGCGCGTGCGCGACCGTGTGCGGGCCACCGCCGGTGGCACCGGTAAGATCTCATCTGTTCATTTCCCTTTGGCGACGTAAAGGAGCTGGCGATGTCCGGCCACTCTAAGTGGGCTACCACCAAGCACAAGAAGGCCGTGATCGACGCCAAGCGCGGCAAGCTCTTCGCCAAGATGATCAAGAACATCGAGGTGGCGGCTCGCACCGGCGGTCCCGACCTGGCCGGTAACCCGACGCTCTACGACGCCGTCCAGAAGGCGAAGAAGAGCTCGGTCCCGATCGACAACATCAACCGCGCCATCAAGCGCGGCGGCGGTCTGGAGGCCGGCGGCGCCGACTACCAGACGATCATGTACGAGGGCTACGGCCCGAACGGCGTCGCGGTGCTCATCGAGTGCCTCACCGACAACCGCAACCGCGCCGCCTCCGACGTGCGCGTGGCGATGACCCGCAACGGCGGCTCGATGGCCGATCCGGGTTCGGTGTCCTACCTGTTCAACCGCAAGGGCGTCGTGATCGTCCCCAAGGCGGACGGCGTGGACGAGGACAAGCTGTTCGAGGTCGTCCTGGACCAGGAGCCCGAGGAGATCAACGACCTCGGCGACTCGTTCGAGATCGTCTCCGAGGCCTCCAGGATGGTCGCCGTGCGCACCGCCCTGGTGGACGCCGGGGTCGACTACGACTCGGCCGAGGCCAACTTCCTGCCGAGCATGCAGGTCGAGCTGGACGCCGACGGCGCCCGCAAGATCCTGAAGCTGATCGACGCCCTGGAGGACAGCGACGACGTGCAGAACGTCTTCGCCAACTTCGACATCAGCGACGAGGTCGGTGCGCAGCTCGACGCCGAGTGATCGTGCCGCTTCCCGGCCCGGCGGTCCCCAGGACCGC
>NZ_JBHJRC010000271.1:0-11343 GCF_042261735.1 Kitasatospora sp. NPDC056327
TTGTTTATAAGAGACAGGATCTATGTAGACCGGTCGGTATATTTTTACGAACGTGCTCCGGGCGGCGGAGCTTGGGTGGTGAGGGGTGGGGCGGGCCCGGTGCTCCGGGCCCGCCCCGTGATGCGGTCGGGGATCCGGTGGGTGCGGCGCGCTCGGGAGGGGCCTGGTGCGGGCGCATCCAGGGGGGCGGGGCCTTGTCGGGGCGGGCTTCGGCGGGCGCCAGGGGTGCTCGGTGCGCTCTGTGGCGGTGCACCGGGTGAGCCGGGGCACGAGCCGGATCGGCCGTCCGGCCGGGTCCGGTCAAGGCCGGGCGGGGCGGGACCGCTACCGGTAATGCCGGGGCCGGTGGGAGGGCCGTCGGGTACGGAGCTCCGGGGGTGGCGGGCGCTCAGTCCGCGGGTCCGTGTCCCTGCCTGCCGCGGCCGTTGTGGCGGCGCAGGTGGAACAGCGGGACGAGCAGCCAGCACACCGCGAACCAGGCCATCACCGCGCCCGCGATCCAGGCGGCCTCCGCACTGCCGGTGGCCACCCGCAGCAGCAGGAGCAGCGCCGACCCGATGGTCAGGGCCAGCAGCACCATCCCGACGCCCACCAGCCGCGCGGTCGCGTCGACCAGCTGCGGCTTGAGCCGGCGCCCCGCGAAGAGCCGGTGGTAGGAGACCGGGGCGGCGAGCGACCCGGTGGCCAGCGCGCCCAGCACGACGGTGACCACGTACAGGTTGCGGTCGAAGTCGCCCAGTTGGGCGAAGCGCGGCATGAAGACCACGCTCAGCAGGAAGCCGAACAGGACCTGCGAGCCGGTCTGCGCGACCCGGATCTCCTGCAGCAGATCGACCCAGCGGCGGTCGGCGCGCTCCTCCGGCGACTCCTGCCGCCCGCTGCGCGCCCCGGAGGGGCCGCCCGGCCCGGTCGTCCCGGATGACATCCGTTCCGCCTCCGTCCGTACCGCCGGTCCTGTGTGCCGCCCCTCGTCCTGTGCGTGTAGCCCGGAGAGGGCCGGGGCAAACGCGGTGCGTGGACGGCACGGCCCGGATGCCGGACCCGCTCCGCCCGAGCGCGTTCCGCCCGAGCGCGCACCCGCCGTCGCCCGCCGTCCGTGCGGCCCGTCCCGCCGCGCGGCATCATGGTCCGGACGGCACGAGGCCGTTGCGAGCGGACCGGGAGCCGGCCATGCAACTGTCCGACGGGGGCACGGAGGACGACGACGGGGGCGCCACGGGCCACCGGGGACCGGAGCCGTACCGCCCGGGGGAGCTGCGGGTCACGGTGCACCGGGTCGGACGGGCACGGGTCGTCTCCGTCGGGGGAGAGCTCGACCACGACTCGGCGGACGGGCTGCGCACCGCGCTGGCCGGTCAGCCGGAGGAGGGCCTGGCCCGGATCGTGGTCGAGCTCTCCGGCCTGAGCTTCTGCGACTCGACGGGCCTGAACATCCTGCTCCGGGCCCGGCAGGACGCCGAACGGGCCGGAGTCCGTCTGGAGGTCGCCGGGCCGCCCCCCGCCGTCGGGCGGCTGTTCGCGGTCACCGGGGCCGACACCGTGCTGCGGATCCACCCCAGCCTCGGGGCGGCGCTCGCGGCGGACGGGCCGGCCGACCCCGGTACCGGCGGTCCGGGTACGGGCGGTCCCGGTACCGGCCACGAGGGCGTGTGAGGTGCCGCGATGACCGGTCCCGGGACCGCCGCCGTACCCGCCCGGGACGAGACCCGGCGGCTGGCGCTGAGCGGCAGCGAGGGCGCGGTGCAGCGCTGCCGCGACTTCAGCCGCCAGGCGCTGCTCGACTGGCACTGGCTGGCGATGGACGGCGAGGCCTGGCCCGACGAGGAGCAGGTGGCCGTCTTCGAGGACGTCCTGCTGATGGTCTCCGAACTGGTCACCAACGCCTGTCTGCACGCCCCCGGCGGCCCGCGCGAGCTGCGGCTGCGCTGGGACACCCGGCGGCTCCTGGTCGAGGTGAGCGACGCCAGCCCGGAGCCGCCGAGGCTGCGCCCCTTCGCGGACCCGGGGCAGCCGGGCGGGCACGGGCTGCGCGTGGTGGACCGGCTCGCCGGGGCCTGGGGCTCACGGCCCGAGGACGGGGGCAAGTCGGTCTGGCTGGAGGTGCCGTCCCCGCTGGACCGCCGGCGCGGCTGAGGCCGGCCGGCGCCCGGGCCCCGTGCCCCGGCACGTACCCGGTCGGCGCCCGGCCGGCGCCCCGTTCAGGGCCCGACCGGCCGGGGTTCGGTCGGCGGCACCGGGTCGGGCCCCGGCGGCGGGAACGGCGGGACCGGCGGCGGCGCCGGATCCGGCCCCGGTGCGGGCACGGGGCCGGGCCGGGGGTTGGGGTGCGGAATCGGTTCGGTGTCCGGATGGCCGGGCGGCGGAACGGTCAGGGCGCTCACCGGAGCGGCCGGGCTGCTCGTCATCGTGCTCACTCTCCTCACTTCCCGAGTCACTTCCCGGGTTCCTTCCCGGGTTCCTTCCGAGCGCGTTGGCTCACTTTCCGAGCGCGTGGGCCAGCTCGCGCTTGTTCATCTTCGAACGGCCCTTGACGCCGCGCTGCCTGGCCTCGTTGTACAGCTGGTCGTAGGTGGGCCCGCCGGCCCCCCGGTGCGACCGCAGTCCGCCGCGGCGCCCGGACGAGATGTCCTGGACGGAGCTGCGGCTCGCGGTCCTGGACTCGCCGTGCCGGGCGCGTTCCTTGTTGACCGTCCGGGCGGCGATCTCCTCGGCCTCCTTCTCGCTCTCGCCGCGGTCCAGGAGGCTGTCCTTGATGTGCTCGTACTGGCGCTCCCGCTTCGGGCTCGATCCTCGGGGCATGGCGGTACTCCTTCCGGGTGACGCGTCCTTGCGGCCCGCGTCTACCCGGTCGGCGGGCCGCGAAGCACCGGCGGGCCCGTGACGCGGGCCCGCCCACCGGGAGCCACTCCCGGCCGTTCCCGTCACGGCCCTCCCGTCTGTCACCTCTCCCACGACGGTGGCACAGTGGGAGGCGGGGCGGCGCCGCCGCTTCCGACGGCCGGGGCCGCCCGCCGGGCGAGCCGGCCGTGCGGTCGATCCGGACGGTGGAGGGATGGACGAGCACCAGGTGCCGGACGGCGCGCCGGAGCCCGGGCCGGGCCGGGCGGAGCAGCCCGACCAGGTCCTGCGGCAGCTGCTCGCCGGGCTGACGGCGGTCCGCGACGGCGACTTCCGGATCCGGCTGGGCCCCGACCTGCCGGGCGTGCCGGGGGAGATCGCCGCCGTGTTCAACGGCATGGTGGAACAGCTCGCCCGGGTGACCTCCGAGGTGACCCGGGTGGCCCGGGAGGTCGGTTCCGAGGGCCGCCTCGGCGGCCAGGCCCACGTGCCCGGCGCGGCCGGCACCTGGCTGGAGCTGACCGACGCGGTCAACGCGATGGCCGGCGACCTCACCCGGCAGCTGCGCAACATCGCCCAGGTGACCACGGCGGTGGCGCGCGGCGACCTCACCCAGAAGATCGAGGTCGACGCGCGCGGCGAGCTGCTCGAACTCAAGAACACCGTCAACACGATGGTCGGCCAGCTGTCCGCCTTCGCCGGCGAGGTGACCCGGGTGGCCCGCGAGGTCGGCTCCGAGGGCCGGCTGGGCGGCCAGGCCGACGTCCGGGACGTCTCGGGCACCTGGAAGGACCTCACCGAGTCGGTCAACGTGATGGCGGACAACCTCACCGCGCAGGTCCGCTCCATCGCGGAGGTGACCACGGCGGTCGCCGAGGGGGACCTCACCCAGAAGATCCGGGTCGACGCGCGAGGCGAGATCCTGCTGCTCAAGGAGACCATCAACACGATGGTCGATCAGCTCTCCGCGTTCGCGGACGAGGTGACCCGGGTGGCCCGCGAGGTCGGCACCGAGGGCAACCTCGGCCGCCAGGCCACCGTCCGGGGCGTCTCCGGCACCTGGAAGGGTCTGACCGACAACGTCAACGTGATGGCCTCCAACCTCACCGGCCAGGTCCGCTCGATGTCCGAGGTCGCCACCGCGGTCGCCCGGGGCGACCTCTCCCGGAAGATCACCGTGGAGGCCAAGGGCGAGATGGCCGCGCTCGCGGGCGCGATCAACACCATGGTGGACACCCTGTCGGTGTTCGCGGACGAGGTGACCCGGGTGGCCCGCGAGGTCGGCACCGAGGGCACCCTGGGCGGCCAGGCCCGCGTCCCGAACGTCGCCGGGACGTGGAAGGACCTCACCGACAACGTCAACTTCATGGCGCACAACCTCACCAGCCAGGTGCGCAACATCGCCCAGGTGACGACGGCGGTCGCCGGGGGGGACCTCACCCGCAAGATCGACGTCGACGCGCGCGGCGAGATCCTGGAGCTCAAGACCACCGTCAACACCATGGTCGACCAGCTGGGTTCGTTCGCCGCCGAGGTGACCCGGGTGGCCCGCGAGGTCGGCACCGAGGGACGGCTGGGCGGCCAGGCCGAGGTCGAGGGCGTCTCCGGCACCTGGAAGCGGCTCACCGAGAACGTCAACGAACTGGCCGGGAACCTCACCCGGCAGGTGCGCGCCATCGCCGGGGTGACCAGCGCCGTCGCGGCCGGCGACCTGACCCGCTCGATCACCGTGGACGCCTCCGGCGAGGTCGCCGACCTCAAGGACAACGTCAACTTCATGGTGCAGTCGCTGCGCGAGACCACCCGTGCCAACGAGGAACAGGACTGGCTGAAGACCAACCTCGCCCGCTTCACCGGCGCCGTGCAGGGACAGCGCGACATCCGCTCGGTCGCCGAGCTGATCACCGACGGGCTGACCCCGCTGGTCGGTGCCCAGTACGGGGCGTTCTACCTGGCCGAGGAGAGCGACGACACCACCGTGCTGGCCCGGATCAGCGCCTACGGACTGCCCGCCGAAGGGGCCGGCCCCGAGCGGGTCCGGCTCGGCGAGTCGCTGGTGGGCCAGGCCGCCCGCTCCCGGCACACCGTCCTGCTGGACGACCTGCCGCCCGACTACGCCACCATCGCCACCGGCGTCGGCGCCACCCACGCGCGCTCGGTGGTCGTCCTGCCGATCGCCCTGGAGGAATGGCTGCTCGGCGTCATGGAGTTCGCCTCCGTCCACCCCTTCAGCGCCGTCCACCGCGACTTCCTGGAGCAGTTCGCCGAGGTCTGCGGCGTCAACATCGGCACCCTGCTCGCCAACGCCCGCACCGACGAGCTGCTCGGCGAGTCCCAGCGGCTCACCGCCGAACTGCAGGCCCGCTCGGAGGAGTTGCAGGAGGGGCAGGAGGAACTGCGGCGCTCCAACGCCGAACTCGCCGAGAAGGCCGGGCAGCTCGCCGACCGCAACCGCGACATCGAGGCCAAGAACCTGGAGATCGAACAGGCCCGGCAGGAACTGGAGGAACGCGCCCGGCAGCTCAGCCTGACCTCGATGTACAAGTCGGAGTTCCTGGCCAACATGAGCCACGAGCTGCGCACCCCGCTCAACAGCCTGCTCATCCTCGCCCAGCTCCTCGCCCAGAACGCGGCGGGCAACCTCACGCCCAAGCAGGTCGAGTACGCGGGCGTCATCCACTCGGCCGGCTCCGACCTGCTCCAGCTGATCAACGACATCCTCGACCTCTCCAAGGTCGAGGCCGGGAAGATGGAGTTCCGCCCCGAACCCTTCGCCGTCCAGGAGCTCCTGGCCTACGTCGAGTCGGCCTTCAAACCGCTCGCCGACCAGAAGGACCTCGAATTCCGGGTCGCCGTGGGGGAGGGGGTGCCCTCCGAACTCGTCACCGACCAGGCCCGGTTGCGCCAGGTGCTGCGCAACCTGCTGTCCAACGCGATCAAGTTCACCGACGCCGGCCGGGTCGACCTGCGCATCGAACGGGTGGCGGGCGACGGCCTGCCCGCCGAGCTCGGGAAGACCGGGGCCGCGGTGGCCTTCCACGTCGACGACACCGGCATCGGCATCGACCCGGCCCACCTCGACACCATCTTCGGCGCCTTCCAGCAGGCCGACGGCACCACCGGCCGCCGCTACGGCGGGACCGGACTCGGCCTGTCCATCAGCCGTGAACTCGCCCGCCTCCTCGGCGGGACCCTCACCGTCCGCTCCACCGCGGGGCGCGGCAGCCGGTTCAGCTTCTTCCTGCCGCTCGCCCGCCGCGACCGGTCCGCCGCCGCACCGCCCGCCGAGGCCCGTGTCCTGGTCGTCGAGGCGCAGCCGCCCGCCCTGCTCACCCTGCTGGCCCGCACCGCCGCCGAGGCGCACGGCGACGACCCTCCGGTCGGGATCCGCAGCGCCGGTGACGAACCCGCGCTGCGCGCCGCCCTCGCCGACGGCCCGTACCGCTGCGCCGTGCTCGACCTCGCCCATGCCGGCGAGCTCGCCCCGGTCCTGCTCACCGCGCTCCCGCAGGGCACGCCCGTCCTCGGCTACCACGGCGACGGCGGCCCGGCCGGAGGCCTCGGCCTGGCCGTCGACGGCCTGGAACCCGTCGCCGGGCTGGACGAGCTGCGCGAACGGCTGATCGCCGCCCTCGGTGGACGCCGTGCCGCGGCCACGGCCCCCGCGGACACCGTCGACCTCGCCGGGGAACCGCTCGCCGGGCGGACCGTCCTGATCGTCGACGACGACGTCCGCAACGTCTTCGCGCTCGCCGCCGCCCTCGAACAGCACGGCCTCACCGTGCTGCACGCCTCCGACGGCCGGGCCGGGCTCGACCTGCTGCGCCGGCACCCCGAGACCGACCTGGTGCTGATGGACGTGATGATGCCCGGCCTCGACGGCTACGCCACCATCGCCGCCATCCGGGCCGACGAGCGGTTCGCCCGGATCCCCGTCGTCGCCGTCACCGCCAAGGCGATGGCGGGCGACCGGGCCAAGAGCCTGGCCGCCGGGGCCGACGACCACGTCACCAAGCCCGTGGACACCGCCCTGCTGCTGGAGCGGATGCGGCACTGGGTGGGCGCGTCATGACCGTGGGCGGCCCGGAGGACCATGCCCCGAGTGCCGACGGCGGGGACGGCGCGCGCCCGCCCGGCCGACCGCCCGCCGACCCGGACACGGTCGGCCCCGGGGAGGACGGCGCCGGGGAGGACGGCGCCGGGGAGGACGGCCCCGGTCCCGCCGAGGACCGCGACGCCATAGCCCGCGGGCTGGCCGCCACCGTCCGCCGGCTCCAGCAGGCCGCCGAACGGATGCGCGGCGAGGAGGCCGGCCGCGCGCTGGTCGACCTCGCCACCGGGATGCTCGTCGAACGCCTCGGTGTGCCGCCCGTCGAGGCGGCCGCCCGACTGGCCGGGCTGGCCGCCGAGGCCGGGGTACCGGTCACCACCCTGGCCGCCGACATCGTCGGCCGCACCGCGGAACCCGACGCCGGCCCTTCCGCCCCGCCCGCGCCGTCCGGGCCGGGAGCCTCGCCCGCCCGGCCCACCGGGCCCGACGTCGCGCCGCCCCCCGCACGGGCGCTCGCCGCCGTGCCGGACCTGGCCGGTGCCGTCGAGGCCGTCCTGCGGCAGGTCGCCGCGCCGCTCGGCGCCCACGCGGTCCTGGTCTGGCAGCGGCTGCCGGCCGGCGCCCTCGCGCTCGCCGCCCAGGCGGGGCTGCCCGCCGACGAGGCCGAGGCCTGGACCCGGGTGCCGCCCGGCGTCGCCACCCCGGCCCGGCAGGCCGTGGCCACCGGCGCCGAGCACTGGCCCGGCGACCCGGCGCCGCCCGGCCCCGCGCCCGGCCCCTCGACCGGCGGCCCCGACACCCACCGGGCCGTCCTCCCGCTGCTCGACGACGGCCGCCGCCCCGGCGCCCTCGAAGTGCTCTGGCGCGGACCCGTGCCCGACCTCGCCGGCCCGCAGCGCCGCCAGCTGCGGGCCCTCGCCGACCTGTGCGCCACCGTCCTCGGCCACCCCGGGCCCGCCGTGCCGCCGGAGTGGCAGACCGACCTCCTCGACGGCCTGCTCACCCCCGCCCTGCTGCTCGACCCCGTCCTGCGGGACGGGCACGCCGTCGACTTCACGATCCTCCGCAGCAACCGGGCGTTCCTGGACCCGCTCGGCCGCCCGCGCAGCGGCCTGGACGGCACCTCCCTGCTGGAGACCTACCCGATGGCCTGCGCCACCGGTCTGCTGGAACCGTTGCTGCGGGCCCACGGGAGCGGCGAGCCCCGTACCGACGACCGCCTGCGGCTGGTCTTCCAGGGCGGCGGCATCACCCAGCCCACCACCCTGCGGATCGCCGTCGCCCCGCTCGGGCGCCGGCTGCTGCTCAGCTGGCAGCGGGACGCCGGAGCCGCCGGCGAGTCCGACCAGACCGCGCTGCTGCGCCAGGCCCAGCGGCTCGCCCGGGTGGCCGGTTTCGAGGAGCGGCCCGGCACCGGCCGGATCCTCTGGAACGCCGGCCTGACCGACCTGTTCGGCCTGCCGCCCGACGCTCCCGCCGTCCCGCTGGCCCGGCTCGCCCGGCACGTCCACCCGGACGACGAGCCCGCCGTCCGGCGTCTGCTGGACACCGTCCAGCAGCGCCTGCGGACCGCCTCCGCGGTGTTCCGGCTGGTCCGCCCGGACGGCACCCAGCAGTACACCCGGGTGGTCGCGGAACCGGTCCTGGACGCCGACGGCGGGCTGAGCGCGGTCCGCGGCGCCTACCACGACGTGTCGGCCCAGCACTGGACCGAGGTCGCGCTCGGCGCCACCCGGGCGCGGCTGGCTGACAGCGAGCAGGTGTCCGCCGAGCGCGAGCAGCTGGCGCTCCGCCTCCAGCAGGCGATCCTGCCGGTCGCGCCGCCGCCGCTCGGCGCCGCCGGACTGCGCGCCGCCGTCCGCTACCGGCCCGCCGCCAAGCGGGAGCGGGTCGGCGGCGACTGGTACGACGTGCTGGTGCTGCCCGACCGCCGGGTGCTGCTGGCCGTCGGGGACGTGGCGGGCCACGGGGTCGGCGCGGCCACCGGCATGGTCGCGCTCCGGCACGCGCTGCGCGGCCTCGCCGTCACCGGCGCGGGTCCGGGGCGGCTGCTGGCGTGGGCCAACACGGTGGCCCTGCGCGAACCGGGGCAGGTGACCGCCACCGCCGTCTGCGTGCTGCTCGGGCCCGACGGCCGCTCGCTGCGCTGGGCGCGGGCCGGTCACCTCCCGCCGATCAGGCTGGGCCCGGCCGGTGCCGAGGTGCTGCCGCTGCCGCACGGGGTGCTGCTCGGCGCCCTGCCGGACGCCGAGTACGAGGAGTTCACGGCCCGCCTCGACCCCGGGGAGTCCCTGCTGCTCTACACCGACGGGCTGGTCGAGCGACGGGACCGTCCGGTCGAGGAGTCCGTCGACCACCTGATCCGGGCCGCCGGGCCGCCGGGGCCCGATCTTGAGCGGTACCTGGACCTGCTGCTGGAACTGAGCCCGGCCGACACCGACGACGACACCTGTCTGGTCGCGGTCCGTGTGGAGCCGGTCCCGTCGTCCGGGGCGCGTTAGGGCCGGTCCCGCCCGGGTAGGCGCGCGGCAGCGGAGGGGGACGGGGAGGAACCGACACGAGGGGGGCACGGACCGAAGGGACACCGCCATGCTGCTGCTGTTCGGACTCCTGCTGGTCGCCCTGACCGGAGCTTTCACCGGCCTGCTGATCGCCGGCAACCTGGCGGGCGGGCCGGAGTACCAGGTGATGATCCTGGGCCGGGACCTGGTGACCCTCGACAGCCTGGGCATCTTCCTCGCCGGGCTGGCCCTGGCGCTGCTGTTCTGCCTCGGCCTGGCGCTGGTGGCCTGGTCCCGCCGCGCACGCCGGGCCCACCGGACCGCGGTCCGGCACGATCGGCGGGCCGCGGCGACCGGGGCGAGCAGGGCACCGCGCACGGACGAACCGGTCCTGGACGAGCGGTCGGCGGCGGAGCCCCCGGCCGCCGGACCGCGCGAACCCGCGCGCCCGGGCCGGCCCCGTGACCTCCCGGGCCACTGACCCCGCGCCCGGTCACCCGCGCCCGGCCGGCCGTGCCCGGTCGCCCCGCCCGCTCGCCCGCACCGAAGACCCCCGACGGCCCCGGCCCGGCGGCCCCGCCCCGACGAAGGAGGCGCTACCCCATGACCGGCGCCACCCCGCCCGCGCGGGACGTCCGCCGGGCCGTCCGGGCGCGTCGGATCCCGCTGTCGGCCCGCCCCGGCACCGTCGCCGAGGCCCGGCTGGCCACGGCTGGACTGCTCGCCGGCACCACCGACCGGGCCGCCGGGGACGCCGTGCTGCTGGTCTCCGAACTCGTCGCCAACGCCGTCCGGCACACCGGCGCCCCCGGCACCCTGCTGCTCGTCCGGGGCCGTCGGCTCCTGCGGATCGAGGTGAGCGACAGCAGTCCCCGGCCGCCGTGGCCGCGCCGCCCCCGCCGCCACCGCGACACCGGGGGCTTCGGCCTGTTCCTGGTGGACAGCCTGGCCGGCCGCTGGGGCTGGTACCGGCAGGGCCCGGGCAAGGTGGTCTGGTGCGAGGTCCGGCTGCCCCCGCCCTGACCCGGTGCGGCCCCGCCTCCCGAGCGGCCCCGCCGGGGGCTCACGCCGCCCCGGTGGGCCCGGGGAAGGAGCGGTGCGCGTGCGCGGCCGTCCAGTGGCCGCCCTCCCTGCGCAGCCCGAGCGTCAGCCGCAGCCGCAGCCGCAGCCGGACCGGGTCCGGTCCGGGCGGAACGGGTCCCGGCTCCGGCACGATCGGGTAAGCTGCACACCTCATGATTGGCTATTACAGGGGGTGGCGGGTGGACGAGCCCACCGTCAATGAAGTGGTGCGGGAGTGGGTCGAGGGCTGGATCCTCTCACGGGGGGCGGCCGACCCGGTGGACGAGCCCTGGGGCTGGACGGTCGACGTCGGCCAGGCGGCCCAGGTGGCCCGCCACGTGCTGCCCGAGCCGACCGAGGCGGACGTGCGCAAGCTGGTGGCCGCCACCACCGCGCCGGGCACCTGGCTGAAGCTGTTCGCCGACGACGACACCGTCCGCCCCTGGCTCGGCCCCGGCTGGCGCCATGACGTCCCCGGCTACCTGATGACCGTTCCGCTCGCCGCCGCGGACCCGGTGGTGCCGGCCGGTTACACCCTCACCAGCTGGCAGCGCGGCGGCGTCGTCAAGGTGCTGGTCCGCACCGCCGAGGGGCACTACGCGGCCCGCGGCCAGCTCGCGGTCACCGGGGCCACCGCCGTCGCCGACCAGATAGAGACCGCCCCCGAGCACCGCCGCCGGGGCCTCGGCTCGCTGGTGATGCGCTCCCTCCAGGACGCGGGCCACCGCGGCGGCGCCACCACCGGCATCCTGGTCGGCACGCCCGACGGCCGGGCGCTGTACACCGCCCTCGGCTGGACGGTCCGCGCCACCATGGCGAGCCTGTACTTCGCGCCGCAGGAGGGCGCGCCCGCCGACGCGTGAACGCCGCCCCGGCCGGACGGGTCGTCCG
>NZ_JBHJRC010000272.1:0-11314 GCF_042261735.1 Kitasatospora sp. NPDC056327
CGTCCGGACCGGCGGCGACGGGATGCCCGGAGGGCGCGCGGCCGTCGTCAGCCGCGCGCACCGGAGCGGCGGCGCAGCACCGCGAAGCCGAGACCGGCGGCACCGATGGCGGCGACGGCGCCGCCACCGGCCAGCTTGAGGCCGGAGGAGTCGCCGGCGCCGGAGCCGTCACCGGCCTGGGCGGCGCCCTTGGGCACCTCGCGGACCTGCGGCTGACCGGAGGCGGGGGCGGACTTGCCGGCGGCCTCCTTGGCCTTCGCCTCCTCCTTCGCCTTGGCGGCGGCGGCCTCGCGCTCCTTCTGGCCGGCCTCCTTCGCCTTGGCGGCGGCCTCCTCCTGGGCCTTGGCGGCCTCCTTGGCCTTGGCCGCGGCCGCGGCGTCGACCGACGGGGTCGCCGGGGCCGGGGCCACCGCCGAGGCCTTCAGGGTCGGGGTGGCGGTCGGGGTGGGCGCGCCGCCGTCGGCCCAGGCCTGGCCGCCGGTGACGGCGGTCAGCAGAGCGGCACCGGTCAGGGCGCAGACGGCCGAGAGCCGGCGGACGGTGACGGCGCGCTGGCTGCGGTTCCTGGTCGTACGCACGGACATACGAGCTCTCCTTCATCGGGTTCATCGTCACGACGCGGATCCCGGCGGGTGCGGCCGGTGCGTCGTGAACGACAGTAGGAAGCCCGTGTCGCGGTCCCCGGCCGGTCGTGTCACGACGGTTCATCGGCTGCGTAACGGCCGCCCGCCACCGTTGCGCGGGCCCCGCCGACGGCCGTCCCGCGGGTGCGGCGGAACGCTTCCGCGGACGGCGGACGCCCCGCGCCCCCCTACCCGAGAGCCAGACCGGGACGGCTCCGCGGAGTGAGGCGGCCGGCGGTGGCGCTCCGTACCGTGGTGACGGAGTGCACACCGGAAGAGGAAGTACCGTGAGCGACCGAACCGCCGAAAGCCCCGGTCGCGGCCGACCGGTGGACGAACCGGACGATACCGACCGCGATACTGACCGTATGGACGGGCCCGGGAGAAGGACGGTGCGCGGTGCGCTGCGCACCGCGCGCAAGGACCTGTTCACGCTGGCCCCGCAGCCCGTGCCGCCCATGCGCGCGCCCGGGCTGCTGAGGTGGCTGCCGCACGGCGCGATCGTCGCGGTGGCGGTGTTCGCGGCCGTCTCGGCCACCGAGGACATGGCGCTGAGACCCGTCGGAGTGCTGCACGCGGCACTGCTCGTGCCCGCGCTGCGCCTGCCGCTGCCGGCCTGGTGGCTGTCGCTGGTGATGCTGCCGGTCTTCTCGCTGTACCCGCCCTTCGCGCCCTACACCGGCTGGGCGTGGACCGTGCAGGCGGGGCTGTCGTTCCTGGTCGCGCTGCGCAACCCGCCGCGGGTGACGGCCGAGACGGTGCTGCTGAGCGCCGGGCTGCTGCTGGGGCTCCAGGTGGCGGGCGGGCGGATCGGACCCTGGTACTTCACGGTGATGGTGCTGGCGCTGTTCGCCCTCGTCGGGGCCGCCGCGACCGGGGTCCGCCGGACCGGGGAGGTGCGCGCCCGGCTCGCGGAGCAGGAGCGGGCCCTCGCCCAGGAGCGGGCGCACCGCACCGTCCTGGAGGAACGCGCCCGGATCGCCCGGGAGTTGCACGACGTGGTCGCCCACCACATGTCCGTCATCTCGATCCAGGCCGAGGCCGCCCCGTACCGGGTCGCGGACCCGCCCCGGGAGCTGGTCGCGGCGCTGGCCGACATCCGGGCCGGCGCCCTGGAGGGGCTGACCGAGCTGCGCCGCCTCCTCGGCGTGCTGCGCTCCGGGGACCGGCCGGGCGGCGGTGCGCCCGAGGCTCCGCAGCCCACCCTGGAACGGCTCGACGACCTGCTGGCCGGGGTGCGGGCGGCCGGGCTCGACGTGCGGGCCGTGGTCTCCGGGGACCGCCGCCCGCTGCCGGAGGGCGTGGAGCTGTCGGCCTACCGCATCGTGCAGGAGGCGCTCAGCAACACCCTGCGCCACGCTCCCGGCGCCACCGCCCGGGTCGAGCTGGCGTACTCCGCCGCCGCGCTGCGGCTGCGGGTCCGCAACGGGGCCGGCACGGCCGCCGCCGGAGCCTCACCCGGGGCCGGGCACGGCCTCCTGGGCATGCGCGAGCGTGCCGCGATGCTCGGCGGGGAGCTCTCCGCCGGTACGACACCCGACGGTGGCTACGAGGTCACCGCACTGCTGCCGGTGGCCACCGCCCCGGACGCCCGGACGGACAGGGGACGGCGCGCATGACGATCCGGGTGATGATCGCCGACGACCAGGCGATGGTCCGCGAGGCCTTCTCGGTGCTCCTCGGCGCCCAGCCCGGCATCGAGGTGGTCGCGACCGCCGTGGACGGCCTGGACGCGGTGGCCAAGGCCGGGGAGCTGCGCCCCGACGTGGTCGTCATGGACATCCGGATGCCCGGCCTCGACGGCATCGAGGCCACCCGCCGGATCACCGGGCAGGCCGGTCTGCCCACCAGGGTCCTGGTCCTGACCACCTTCGACCTCGACGAGTACGTGTACGAGGCGCTGCGGGCCGGCGCCGGCGGCTTCCTCCTCAAGGACGCCTCCGGGATCGAACTGGCGGAGGCGGTGCGGGTCGTGGCCGCCGGGGACGCGCTGCTGTCCCCGGGGCTGACCAAACGGCTGATCGCGGAGTTCGCCCGGCTGGGCGGCCCGGCGAAGCCGCCCGCCCGGGTGCGGATCGACGTCCTCACCAACCGTGAGACCGAGGTGCTGGCGCTGGTCGCCCGGGGGCTGTCCAACGCGGAGATCGCCGGCGAGCTCGTCGTCGCCGAGCAGACCGTCAAGACGCACATGGGGAGCATCCTGCAGAAGCTGCGGCTGCGGGACCGCACCCAGGCCGCCGTCCTCGCCTACGAGACGGGACTGGTCGTCCCCGGCCGCACCGACCTGTGAGCCCGCGGCGCCGGGGCGGCACCAGCTCCGGCGCGGCCGCCGGCGGTTCCGGGGCGTGCCTCGGGGGCGCGGCTCCGTGGGGCTCCGGGGCGTCTCCGCCCGCGGCCGGCTCCACCCACCGCCCGTCGACCCCCTACCCGGGAGCCAGGTCCGGAAATGGCTCCGCAGCGTGAGGTCCGGGCGGGTGCCGGATTCCTACGGTTCCTGTACGAGCCGGTTCCCGCCGCCCCCTGGCGCGGTGGCGGGGACCCCGCGGCTCGCGACAAGTCCCGCCGGCGGCGCAGACCGCCCCGCGCACCACCGCAGGAGTGCAGCCATGACCACACCCCGAAGCTCCGCCGCACCGACCGGGAGGTCCGGACGGCCCGGCAGGCCCGTCCGGATCCTTCGCGCCGTCGCCGCCGTCCTGGCCTCGTTCCTCGCCTTCCTGGCCGTGGCGATCGTCCTCGGCGCCTACTTCCCCTCGATCCCCAAGGCCGGCGTGATCGGCCCGGTCCTGGGCGGCCAGTACCCCTTCCACCTGGCCCTGCTGGCCCTCGTGGCCGCCGGCCTGGCCGCACTGGCCTGGAGGTCCGGCCTCGTGCGCTGGGGCCGCGTGGTCACCGTCCTCTCGACGCTGTCCGCCGTGGGCGCGCTGGTCATCGGCGGCGTCCAGTTCCAGGCCGCCCGGGCGGCCGGGGCCGACGTCTCCCTGGGCCAGGCCTTCACCGAACTCGGCTACCCCGCCACGAAGCCGGACGCGACCGAGACGTTCGCGAGCCCCGGGGGCGAGCCGCTGCAGGTGGACGCGTACCTGCCCGCGAGGGTGTCCGGCCGGCAGGTCCCGGCCGTGGTCCTCGCCCACGCCGGCGGCTTCCACACCTTCGACAGGAGCGACCTGCGCGGGACCGGCCGCTGGCTCGCCGACCACGGCGTCGCCGTCTTCGCCGTCGACTACCGCCTGGCCACCCCGGACCGCCCCACCTGGGACAAGGCCCCGCAGGACCTCGTCTCCGCGCTGGACTGGGTGCGGAGCAACGCCGACGGGTACGGCATCGACCGCTCGCGGATATCGCTCGGCGGCATGTCGGCGGGCGGCACCCTGGCGATGAACACCGCCTACCGCCTCCAGAACGGCACCATCAGGGCAGCCGGGGGCAACACCCCCGAGCCCCCGGCCTCGGTGATCGGCTTCTACCCCGGCACCGACGTCACGGAGATGTGGCACGAGGACGTGGCCGGCACCCGCGAGGCGGCGGAGATGTTCACCGGCGGCACGCCGGAGCAGTACCCGGACCGCTACCGCGAGGTCTCCCCGACCTCCGACGTGCGGACCGGCCTGCCCCGCACCCTGCTCGTCGTCGGCGACCGCGACCGCAGCGCCCGCCCCGGGACCGTCCGGAGCCTCGGTGACGCGCTGACGAAGGCCGGCGTCCCGGTCCAGGTCGAGGAACTGCCCTTCGCCGAGCACGCCTTCGACGACGCCTACGGCAGCCTCACCTCCCAGACCAGCCGGCAGATCCTGCTCGACTTCCTCCTCCCCGAAGCCCGCTGACGGACGCGCGCACGGCGGCGGAGGCACAGCGGTCCTCCCGGGTCCCGCGCCGGGTCCCACCGTGCGGCGGGGCCCGGCGGAGGGGGTCCTAGGTCGCAGGGTCGACCCCGGCCCGACCCGAAGGCGGAGGACCTGACACCGCATCGGTCCGTACGGTGGGCGGCATGAGCGTCGACCTCGACAAGTACTTCGCCCGCATCGGCCGGGACGGCGACCGGACGCCGACCCTCGACACGCTCCGGTCGCTCCAGCACGCGCACGTGACCGGCATCCCGTTCGAGAACATCGACGTGGTGGTCGGCACGGTGCCCTCGCTGGACCTCGCCGACCTGGAGGCCAAGCTGGTGGCCGGCTCGCGCGGCGGCTACTGCTTCGAGCACAACTCCCTCTTCGCCGACGTGCTGGAGCAGTTGGGCTACGGCGTCACCCGCCACACCGGGCGGGTGCGGATCGGGGCCCGCCCCGGGGAGATCCGGCCGCGCACCCACCTGGTGCTCGCGGTACGCGTCCCCGGGACGACCGGCGCCGACCACCTCGTCGACGTCGGCTTCGGTTCGTCGAACGCCCTGCTGGAACCGCTCCCGCTCGTCCCCGGCCTGGTCCGGGACGGCCGGGGCCGGCGGCACCGGCTGGTCCTGGAGGAGGCGGACGCCCCGGTGCCGGTGTGGGTGCTGCAGGCCGCCGGGCCGGACGGCGACTGGACCGACCTGGTCTCCTTCACCCGCGACCGGGCGCCGCTGCAGGACATCGGCGTGGCCAACTGGCACGTGGCCACCCACCCGCGCTCCCCGTTCCGCCGGCTCTTCGTGCAGCGCACCCACCCCGGCGGCCACCTGCTGCTGGACGGGACCACGCTCACCCGCACCGCCGCCGACGGCACGGTGACGGTGGAGGAGATCGACGGCACGGAGCGGCTCCGGGAGCTGCTGGAGGCGGAGTTCGGCATCACCCCGCCGCCCGGCGTCCGCCCCCAGCGCTGACCGGGGCGCCGGCCGGAACCGACCGGACGGCGTGCCCCCGGCCGAGGTCCAGCAGGCTCAGACCGAACATCAGCACGCCCAACGGCACGTGCGCGCCCGGCTGGTGGGCGATCCCCAGCACCACCTGGACCGAGGCGAGCAGCAGGAAGCCGGTGGCGTGCAGGACCGGCCGGGCCGGGCCGCCGCCCGGCCGCCAGGCCAGAACCGCGGCGAGCAGGTACAGCATCGAGGCGCCGTACATCACCCGCGCCCCGACGCCGTGCAGCGTTTCGCCGTACGAGGTGGAGAGCAGCAGACCGGCGGTCACCGCCTGGAAGAGGACGGCCAGGGTCTGCAGGGCGACGGCGGCCCGCAGGAGGGTGGGGGTGGTGCGTCCGGTTCCGGTGCCCGGCGCGGTGGTCGTCGAGGTGCCCATCGTGCGGTCCTTCTTCCTGCCTCGCGGCGGTGGATCGATGCTGTCCCGATCACCCGACGAAACAGGCCCCCGAAGTGTGAGGCCGCGGCCGGAGCGGAACCCGGGGAGCGCGGGCGCACCGTCCGCCGTGCTCCTCCCCGCACCGGGCAGCCCGGCCATCGCGGTCAGCACCCGACCGCTCCCGCACGGGCGCCCCCGGGTCCGCTACGTTCTACCGTCACACGACCGGAAGCAGCGGCCGGAAGCCGCACGGCCGGACCGGCAGGGGGCGGGGCACCACCATGAGCACTCCATCGACCGGCCCGGGCGCGAGCCCGGTCCCGGGCCCGGACGGGCGGCGCGGCGACCGCTCCGGTGCCGTCCTCGGTGAACGCCGTCACCTGCTCAACCTCTCCTACCGGCTGCTCGGTTCGCTCGCCGAGGCCGAGGACGCCGTCCAGGAGACCTACGCTCGCTGGTACGCGATGACCCCGGCCCGGCGGGAGGCCGTCGACTCGCCCGGCGCGTGGCTGACGACGGTGGCCGGCCGCGTCTGCCTGGACGTGCTCGGCTCGGCGCGGGTCCGGCGCGAGCGCTACGTCGGCACCTGGCTGCCCGAGCCGCTGCCGGACCGCGCCGAGTGGCCCGGCGGCGGCGCCGGTGCCGCCGACCCCGCCGACCGGATCACCCTGGACGAGTCGGTGGGCATGGCCTTCCTCGTCGTCCTGGAGTCGATGACCCCGGCCGAGCGGGTCGCCTTCGTGCTGCACGACGTCTTCCGGTACCCCTTCCCCGAGATCGCCGCGATCGTCGCGCGGACCCCGGCGGCCTGCCGCCGGCTGGCCTCCTCCGGCCGCCGGCGGATCCGCGCGGCCACCCTCCCGGCCGGCGGGAACACCCTGGTGGTCCGGGACTTCAAGGAGGCGTGGGAGGCGAAGGACATCGAGGCGCTGGTCGCCCTGCTCGACCCGGAGGCGACCATGGTCGCCGACGGCGGCGGCCTGGTCGGCGCGGTGCTGCGCCCCGTCGAGGGTGCCGAGGCCATCGCCCGGTACCTGCTGTTCATCGCCGGGAAGGCTCCGGACACGACGCTCCTGCTCCGCACCGTCAACGGCGCCCCCGGCCTGGTCGCCCAGCGCGACGGCGGCACCGTCACGGTGGCCTCGCTCGACGTCGCGGGCGGCCGCGTCACCCGCGTCCTGGCCGTCCGCAACCCCGAGAAGCTGGGCTCCTGGACGGCGCCCCGGTCCGGCTGACCGCACCGCCGTGTCTCAGCGCCGCGGCGCGCCCAGCAGCGGGGCGGTGGCACCGGTGCCGTCCTCGTGCACGATCACGTACCGGTCGTCGGCGCGGCCCAGCCAGAACGCGTACGAGAGGTTCGCCCCGCGCAGACCGGTCCGCTCGGCGCTTCGGCCGTCGGCCCGGTTCAGGCGGTGCACGACGACGCCCGGGTCGCGTCCCGGTTCGACGGCGACGATCGGACCGTCCGGCGTACCGGCCACGGCCCGCACCTCGCCTTCCAGCCTCCGTGCCCAGACCCGGGACCCGTCGGCCAGCGAGTGCGCGACCACCGCGCGGCTGTCGCCCTCGCCGGGGCGGGTCGCGGCGGCGACGAGCAGGTCCCCGGCGACCGCGGCCGGGCGGACCGGCGTGAACCTGAACAGCCTCCGGTTAAGCGACAGTTGGTAGTCCGGCGAGGAGACCGGGACGGTCGCGCGGAGCACGCCGTCGGCCGCCCCGAAGGAGAGGACGGCCTGGATCCCCCGGGCGTCGCTCTCCGCCAGGTGGACGACGGGCGGATCGGCGGCGAGCACGTCCAGCCGGGCGGGCTCGCTCGCCGCGCGGAGGTCGGTGCGCCAGAGCACCCCGCCGGCCGGGTCGAACGCGCGGAGCCAGGTGGATCCGGCGTTGGCCTCGGTGCCCGGGGGCACGCAGTACTCGACGGCGGCGACCCGCGCGGCCGAGGCGGCCAGCGCGCGGAACCGGCACCCGGCGGTCGGCGCCGCCGTCCAGACCGGGGTGCCGTCGCGGAGCGCGAAGGCGGCGAGCCGTTCCCCGTCGAGGACCACCACGGTGCCGGGGCCGGCGAGTTCGACGACCGAGGACCGGACCCCCTCCCTGCGCCACAGTTCGCGGCCGGTGCGCAGGTCGACGGCGGCGAGCTGCTCGCACGGCCCGGCGGAGCGCCCGTAGGCGACGGCCGCGACGCCGTCGAAGGGCGTCGGGGAGGCCGCGCAGACGGCGAGCCGGGGCGGCGCGTCCAGCGTCCAGGCCTGCTCGCCGCTCCGTGCGCGGTAGGCGTCGAAACGGTCGGCGCGGACCCGGACGACGGTCCCGGCGTCCTGCCACACGGCCACCGCCCTCGTCCCGGCGGGCTGGTCCGCCGGCGCCGACCAGGCCGGCCGCACGACGGCCGGCCCGGCCGGCGTCCGGTCGAGCGCCACCCAGCTGCCGGGCAGTGCGAGCGCCGCGCACAGCCCGGCCGCGACGACCCGGGTCGTCCTCGGCCCCTTCGCGAGGAACGCGGCGACGAGCAGGACCGCCCCGAGGACGAGGCCGGCGAAGCCCGCCGGCGGGAGCACCTCCGCCCCCGGCGGGCAGAGCCCGGACCCGCGCTCGCAGCCGCCGCCCCGCCCCGGGGCGAGCCCCACGGCCGCCGCCGCGACCAGGGCGCCCCCGAGCCCCGCGAGCACCGGCCGCCACGCCGAGACCCGATGTCCCATGATCCGCCCCGCCCCCACGATGATCGTTTCCCCGAAGTCCGCGCACTCTACCCGCGCCGCCGGCCTCCCACCGCGCGTCGCCCCACCCCGCTCCGTCCCACCCCGCGGCGGGCCGGCTACGCGGGGGCGCGCTCCCCCGCGTCCGGGAAGAGGCGGGCGAGGTGGTGGCGGAGCACGGCGGCGGCCGCGTCCGGGGTCCGCTGGCCGAGGAGAACGCTCAGCCCCAGACCGGCGGAGGCCGCCATGAGGAGGGCGGCCTCCTGGCGGGCGTCCGTCCGCGGGTCGGCGTCCCCGGCCCGCTGGGCCGCGGTGAGCTGACCGGTCAGGAACTCCTCCATCTCGTCGGGCGCCGCGAGGAACGGCGTGCCGCCGAGGGCGGGGTCGGTGACGGAGAGGACGGCGTACTCGGTGTGGACGAGGTGGAAGGTCCGGCCCTCCTCGTCGGTCGGGACGGCTTCGAGCAGGACCGCCTCGACGACGTCCCGCGGGGCGGGTGCGGCGCCGGCCGTCCGCACCCGGGCGCGGACGCGGTCACGGACCCGCTCGCCCATCCGGACCGTCAGCCGTTCCATCGCGGCGAGCAGCAACTGCTCCTTGGTATCGAAGTAGTACTGCACCAGCCGCACCGAGACGCCCGCCTCCACGGCGACGGACCGCATGGTGACGGCGTGCAGCCCGGTGCTCGCCGCGGCGCGGAGCAGGGCGTCGATGATCTGGGCCCGGCGTTCCGCGTGGTCCACCAGCTTCGGCATCGGCTTCCTTTCGGATTCTTTTATGATACAACCATACCATCAAGCGCTGCTGCTCTGCGCTCCGAGGCACACCGGGAGGGATCATGACCAGGACCGGCATCGGGCATTTCACCACCGACGAAGCCCGCACCGCCTACCTCACCGCGTACGACCGCGCGATGGAACTGTGGCCCGCCCCACGGCAGGAACTGGACGTCGACACCGCCTGGGGCACCGTCCACGTCCACCGCTACGGGCCCGCCACCGGCGAGCCGGTGATCCTGCTCCACGGCCACGCCGGGCACCCGTCCAACTGGCACCCGCAGATCGCCGCCCTGGGCGGGCACCACCCCGTCTACGCCGTCTCCACGCTGGACGACCCCGGCCGCAGCGTGCAGCGCGCCGTCGCGGCCGGCTCCGCGGAGAACGCGGCCTGGCTCGACGAGACCCTCGCCGGGCTGGAGCTGGAGCACGTCCACCTGGTCGGCAGCTCCTACGGCGGCTGGCTGGCGCTCAACCAGGCCGTCCACGCCCCCGGACGCCTCGCGTCGGTCGCGCTGCTGGACCCGGGCGGGATCGAGAAGGTCCCCGCCCGGTTCCACGCCCACATGATCGCCGGCCTGTTCGGCATGCTCGCCCCGCGCACCCTGCGCCCCGCACTCGGCCGCCTGCTCGCCAACCCCGCGCTGGCCGCCCCGCCCGAGATGCTCGCACCCCTGATGCTCGGCATGCGGACGTACCGGCCGCGCGCCCGCCCCGCCGCCCGCCCGTTCACCGACGAGGAGCTGCGCTCGGTCCGGCTTCCCGTCCTCGCCCTGCTCGGGCGCCGCAGCGCCCTGGTCCGGCCCCGGCAGGCGCTGCGGCGGATCACGGCGCTGGTCCCCGGCGCACGCGCCGAGATCGTCGACCGGGCGGGCCACGGGCTCAACCTGGAGCGCCCCGACGTGGTGAACGACCGCCTCCTCCACTTCACCGCCGCCGCCCGGCGCCCGTGAAGCGCAGGCGCGGGGCGACCGGCGCCGGACGGCCGACCGGCCCGGAAATCGCATGCGGCCCCGACCCGGCCGTGCTGGGATCAACCGCTATGAACGACCACTTCCCCGATGAAGCCGACCTGACGGACAGGATGGAGCGGAACCTGGCCGAGCACGCCTGCCACCTGCACCGGAGCACGGCCGGCGCGACCGTCGGCGAGACCGGCGACCTCCTCGTCGCGGACAGCGGCCTGGCCGACGACACCTTCAACATCGTCGCCGCCGCCCGCTTCACCGCCGCCGACGCCACGGCCCGGATCGCCGCGACCGCCCGCACCCTGGCCGCCACCGGCCGCCCCTTCTCCTGGTGGGTGGGGCCCGCCTCGACGCCCCCGGACCTCGGCGCCCGCCTGACGGCGGCCGGTCTGCCGGCCTCCGAGCGGGAGACGGCGATGTGGGCCGCCCTGGACCGCACCCTGCCGCCGCCAGGCACCCGGGGCCCGGACATCCGGCGGGTGACCACGCCCGGGCAACTCGACGACTACGCCGCGGTCCTCGCCGCGAACTGGGACCCGCCCGCCGCGACCGTCCGGCAGTTCTTCGCCCTCGCCGCGGAGCCGGCACTCGCCGGAGACTGCCCGGCCCGCTACCTGGTGGGCTACGTCGACGGGCGGCCGGTCTGCTCGGCGGAGGTCTTCCTGCACGCGGGAGTCGCCGGGATCTACAACATCGCCACCCTCGCCGCCCACCGCCGGCGAGGGTACGGCGGCGCCATCACGCTCGCGGCGCTCCGGGAGGCCCGGAGTCAGGGTTACGGGACCGCCGTCCTCCAGGCGTCGGCGGAGGGCCTGCCGGTCTACCGGCGCCTGGGCTTCCGGGAGTGCGGCGAGTTCACCGAGCACACCGTGAACGCCCTGAACGCCTGAGCCACCGGGCACCGCGGGCCCCGACCGGCCGGCCGGAACGGCGCCGGCCGCACCCCGCTCGTCGGTGGCCGCGACGAGGACCGCGGCCTCGTCGCCGACCGCGTGGCCCGTCTCGGCCCGCGTGGCCTGCCACGCGGGC
>NZ_JBHJRC010000273.1:0-11308 GCF_042261735.1 Kitasatospora sp. NPDC056327
CGGCGCGTCCGGCCCGGGCGCGGCGACGCCGGTGTAGGAGGCGAGGGTCAGCGGCCGCGGGGGCGCGGCCAGCAGCACGGTCAGCAGGGGCGGGCCGGCCAGGCCGATGAGCCAGCCGGCGTCGGTGCGGTGATCAGCCGTTGATCAGGCTGCGCAGCACGTACTGCAGGATGCCGCCGTTGCGGTAGTAGTCCGCCTCACCGGGGGTGTCGATGCGCACGACCGCGTCGAACTCCTTGTCACCGGCCTTGACCCTGACGGTCGCGGGGGTGCGGCCCTCGTTGAGCTCGGTCACACCGGTGAAGGAGAAGGTCTCCTCGCCGGTCAGGCCGAGGGAGTCGGCGTTCTCGCCCTCGGGGAACTGCAGGGGCAGAACGCCCATGCCGATCAGGTTGGAGCGGTGGATGCGCTCGTAGGACTCGGCGATGACGGCCTTGACGCCGAGCAGCGCGGTGCCCTTGGCCGCCCAGTCGCGGGACGAGCCGGAGCCGTACTCCTTGCCGGCCAGGACGACCAGCGGGGTGCCGGCGGCCTGGTAGTTCTGCGAGGCGTCGTAGATGAACGACACCGGACCGTCGGCCTGGGTGAAGTCGCGGGTGTAGCCGCCCTCGGTGCCCGGCGCGATCTGGTTGCGCAGGCGGATGTTGGCGAAGGTGCCGCGGATCATGACCTCGTGGTTGCCGCGGCGCGAGCCGTAGGAGTTGAAGTCGCGCTTCTCGACACCGTTGGCGGTCAGGTACTGGGCCGCCGGGGTGCCCGGCTTGATGTTGCCGGCCGGGGAGATGTGGTCGGTGGTGACCGAGTCGCCCAGCTTGGCCAGCACGCGGGCGCCGGCGATGTCGGTCACCGGGCTCGGGGTCTTGGCCATGCCCTCGAAGTACGGGGGCTTGCGGACGTAGGTGGACTCGGCGTCCCACTCGAAGGTGTTGCCGGTCGGGACCGGGAGCGACTGCCAGCGGTGGTCGCCGGCGAAGACGTCCTGGTAGCCCTTGTCGAACATGGCCTCGTCGATGGAGCCGGCGACGGTGTCGGCGACCTCCTGCTCGGACGGCCAGATGTCGGCGAGGAAGACGTCGTTGCCGTCGGCGTCCTGGCCCAGGGCGTCCCGGGTGATGTCGACGTTCATGTTGCCGGCGAGGGCGTAGGCGACCACCAGCGGCGGGGAGGCCAGGTAGTTCATCTTGACGTCCGGGTTGATCCGGCCCTCGAAGTTGCGGTTGCCGGAGAGCACCGAGACGACGGCCAGGTCGGCCTCGTTGACCGCGGCCGAGACCTCCTCGGGCAGCGGGCCCGAGTTGCCGATGCAGGTCACACAGCCGTAGCCGACCAGGTTGAAGCCCAGCTTCTCCATGTACGGGAGCAGGCCGGCCTTCTCGTAGTAGTCCATGACGACCTTGGAGCCGGGCGCCAGGGTGGTCTTGACCCAGGGCTTGACCGTCAGGCCCTTCTCCACGGCCTTCTTCGCCAGCAGGGCGGCGCCCAGCATGACGGAGGGGTTGGAGGTGTTGGTGCAGGAGGTGATCGAGGCGATCACGACCGCGCCGTTGTCGATCTCGTAGGACGAGCCGTCGGGGGCGGTGACGGCGGTCGGCTTCGAGGCCTCGGCGGAGTAGGTCGGCAGCGCCTCGGCGAAGCGCTCGGCGGCCTCGGCCAGGATCACGCGGTCCTGCGGGCGCTTCGGGCCGGAGATCGACGGGACGACGGTGGAGACGTCCAGCTCCAGGTACTCGGAGTAGACCGGCTCGACCGACGGGTCGTGCCAGAGGCCCTGCTCCTTGGCGTACGCCTCGACCAGGGCGAGCTGCTGCTCGTCACGGCCGGTGAGCTTCAGGTAGTTGATGGTCTCGGCGTCGATCGGGAAGATCGCGCAGGTCGAGCCGAACTCCGGCGACATGTTGCCGATGGTGGCGCGGTTGGCCAGCGGGATCGAGCCGATGCCGTCGCCGTAGAACTCGACGAACTTGCCGACCACACCGTGCTTGCGCAGCATCTCGGTGATGGTGAGCACCAGGTCGGTGGCGGTGGTGCCGGCCGGCAGCTCGCCGGTCAGCTTGAAGCCGACGACGCGCGGGATCAGCATGGAGACCGGCTGGCCGAGCATCGCGGCCTCGGCCTCGATGCCGCCGACGCCCCAGCCCAGCACGCCCAGGCCGTTGACCATGGTGGTGTGCGAGTCGGTGCCGACGCAGGTGTCCGGGTAGGCCTGGCCGCCGCGGACCATGACGGTGCGGGCCAGGTGCTCGATGTTCACCTGGTGGACGATGCCGGTGCCCGGGGGGACGACCTTGAACTCGTCGAAGGCGGTCTGGCCCCAGCGCAGGAACTGGTAGCGCTCCTTGTTGCGGCCGTACTCGATCTCGACGTTCTGGACGAAGGCGTCCGGGGTGCCGAACTTGTCCGCGATGACGGAGTGGTCGATGACCAGCTCGGCCGGGGCCAGCGGGTTGATCTTGGCCGGGTCGCCGCCCAGCTCCTTGACGGCCTCGCGCATGGTGGCGAGGTCGACGACGCACGGCACGCCGGTGAAGTCCTGCATGATCACGCGGGCCGGCGTGAACTGGATCTCCTGGCTCGGCTGGGCGTCGGCGTCCCAGTTGCCGAGGGCGCTGATGTGACCGGCGGTGATGTTGGCGCCGTCCTCGGTGCGGAGCAGGTTCTCCAGCAGCACCTTGAGGCTGTAGGGCAGCCGCTCGGACCCCTCGACGGCGGAGAGCTTGAAGATCTCGTACGACTCGTCGCCCACCTGCAGCGAGCTGCGGGCGTCGAAGCTGTTCGCGGACACGACTGACTCCTTCTAGGTGCTTCGTGCGGTATCCGGCCGCCACGGTGGTAAGGTCACCCTTACTTAGGCTGACCTTGCCCGCACCGCCGGTGAGCGCCTCTCGGCAAGTATCTTGATGTCGAGATATATCGTAAGGCGGAGTTATCTCGATGTCGAGATAAACCATAGTGCATGCCGCAGCGTCCGCCACGTCGGCACCACCTCCAGCCTGCCCCCACCGCCCCCAGGCTGCCTCCCCCGGGTGCACCCCCGACGAACCCCCGCCGAACCGTCCGTGACGCGCGCCCCCGCACCGGCCGGCGGGCGGGCGCGCCATGCCCGGTACGGTGACCGCGGACAGCACGCCGAACGGGTACGGGGGACCGCCGATGATCGTGGTGGACGCGTCAGCACTGGTGCTCGCACTGGCCGACGAGGGCGGGCGCGGGGCGGCGGCACGGGCCGAGCTGGCGGCCGGCGGCGAGTGGGTGGCGCCCGAGCACGTCCTCGTCGAGGTGATGCAGTCGCTGCGCGGCCTCCACCTCGCGCGCGAGCTGACCGCCGACCGCGTCGGCGAGCTCGCCGCCGAGCTGCCCCGGCTGGCGATCCGGAAGGTGGCGGTGGAGCCGCTGCTCGGCCGGATCTGGGAGCTCAAGGACAACCTGACGCCGGACGACGCCGCGTACGTCGCGGTGGCGGAGCTGGTCGGGGCGCCGCTGGTGACGGCCGACCTGCGGCTGATGCGGGCCAGCGGGCCGCGGTGCGAGATCCGGGGGATCCGCCCGGCGGAGGACTGAGAAGAGGCGCGGGACCGGGCGGCGGCCCGGGACAGGGGCGCGGGGCGCGGCCCGGGCACCTGCCCGGGCGGGCCGGCGCACCGCCGTCCGGGCGGGTGCGCGGACGGGCGGCGGCCGGGAGCGTGTCCGGGGGCGGACCGGCGCCGTTGAGCACGGCGTCCGTCCCGTCGCGTTCCGCCGCGCCCCCACCGGGGAGGCGCGCCCCGCCGAAGAGGTCCGCCGATGCCCGCTCCGCTCGCCGCCGCCCTGCTCCCGCTCGTCCTGCTGACGCCCGCCGCCTCGCCGGTCTCGGTCACCGAGGCCGACTTCGACCCGGCCACCGCCTTCGTCCCGCCGGCCGCGGTCAGCCACGCGCCGGACCTGGTGCCGTACGGCTCGCACGTGCGGGTGGTGGTCGACCGCTCGGTGCCCGGGCGGACGGTGCTGACCATGAGCGTGGCCGGGGTCGCCGCCGGCCACGAGTTCCCGGTGCACCTGCACACCTCCCCGTGCGGGGCCGACCCGGCCGCCTCCGGCCCGCACTACCAGGACGCCGTGGACCCGGTCAGCCCGTCCACCGACCCCGCGTACGCCAACGACCGCAACGAGCTGCGGCTGACCCTGCGCACCGACGAACGGGGCGACGGCACCACCGCCGGCTCGGTGGCCTGGCTGCCCCGGCCGGGCGAGGCCCGCTCGCTGGTCCTGCACGCGGGCAGCCCGGCCGGGGCGCACGCCGCGGCCGACCGGGCGGCCTGCGTGAACCTGCCCGACGGCACCGCCGGGGAGGAGTACGGCGAGGGGTACGGGGAGTAGTCAGGCGCCGAGGGTCGCGACCAGGACCGCCTTGATGGTGTGCAGGCGGTTCTCGGCCTGGTCGAAGACCACGGAGTGCGCCGACTCGAACAGCTCGTCGGTGCACTCCAGCTCCGCCATGCCGGTCTCCTCGAACAGCTGCCGGCCGAGCACCGTGCCGAGGTCGTGGAAGGCCGGCAGGCAGTGCAGGAACTTCACCTGCGGGTTTCCGGTGGCCCGCACCGTCTCCATCGACACCTGGTAGGGCTTGAGCAGCTCGATCCGCTCGGCCCAGACCTCCTTGGGCTCGCCCATCGAGACCCAGACGTCGGTGTAGAGGAAGTCGGCCCCGGCCACGCCGGCGGCGATGTCCTCGGTGAGGGTGATCCGGGCGCCGCCGGCCTCCGCGAGCGCCTGCGCCGCCTCCCGCACCTCATCGTCCGGCCACAGGGCGCGCGGCGCGACGATCCTGATGTCCATGCCGAGCAGCGCGCCGGTGACCAGGAGCGAGTTGCCCATGTTGGAGCGGGCGTCCCCGAGGTAGGCGAGCGTCACCTCGCCGAGCGGCTTGGTGGTGTGCTCGGTGATGGTGAGCACGTCCGCGAGCATCTGGGTGGGGTGCCACTCGTCGGTGAGGCCGTTCCAGACCGGCACGCCGGCGTGGGCGGCCAGCTCCTCGACGACCGCCTGGCCGTGGCCGCGGTACTCGATGCCGTCGAACATCCGCCCCAGCACCCGGGCGGTGTCCTTGATCGACTCCTTGTGGCCGATCTGCGAGCCCGCCGGGTCCAGGTAGGTGGTGGTGGCGCCCTGGTCGTGGGCGGCGACCTCGAAGGCGCAGCGGGTCCGGGTGGAGGTCTTCTCGAAGATCAGCGCGATGTTCCGGCCGCGCAGCCGGGGCTGCTCGGTGCCCGCGTACTTCGCCGCCTTGAGCGTGGCGGCGAGGTCCACCAGGAAGCGGAACTCCTGGGGCGTGAAGTCGAGCTCCTTGAGGAAGTGCCTGTTCCGGAGGTTGAAGGCCATGCCGGGCTCCTGGGTCTGGTGTTCGGTGTGCTGACGCGGGCGGGCGGAAAGCAGCAAGTCTATACGAGTGACGGAATTTCTATGCAAGACTGCCGCCTCCGCCCGCCCCGGCGCCCGGGCCCCGTCCGCCCGGGCGCCCGCGCGCTCAGAGCCTCGGGTCCACCGGCTCCGACTCCAGGGCGAGGACCGCGAACACCGGCTCGTGCACCCGCCACAGCGGCTCGCCCGCCGCCAGCCGGTCCAGCGCCTCCAGCCCCAGCGCGTACTCCCGCAGGGCCAGCGAGCGCTTGTGCCCGAGGAAGCGCTGCCGCAACTGGTCCAGGTGCTGCGTGTAGTCCGGGCCGTAGACGATCCGCAGGTACTCGCGGCCGCGCACCTTCACCCCGGGCTGGACCAGCCCGCCGGGCCGCCCCTCCCCCGTACGGCCGCGCACCAGCGAGGCCAGCGGCTTGACCACCATGCCCTCGCCGCCCGCGGCGGTGAGCTCCTCCCACCAGGCCGCACCCGCGGCCACCGACGCCCCGTCGGCGGTGTCCACCACCAGCCGGCCGGTCCGGTGCAGCACCGCCGCGCCCGGCTCGGCCTCCTCGTCCGCCGCGACCAGCCGGTCGACCAGGGCGAGGTGCTCGTCGTGCGGGCGCACCGCGAGGTTCGCCCCCTCCGCGGCCAGCACCTGGAACGGCGCCAGCCGGATCCCGGCGAGGCCCTCGGTCGGCCAGCAGTACCGCCGGTAGGCCTCGGTGAACGCCCGGGCGTCGACGGCACGCCGGCGCTGGCGCTCGGTCAGCGCGAGCACGTCCAGCCCGCGCTCGCCCGCCCGCTCCAGCGCGGCCAGCACCGCCGGCAGCGCGGCGCCCGCCGCCGCGCCGACCGCCGCGTACTGCCGGCGCAGCAGATCGGCGGCCTTCAGCGACCACGGCATCAGCTCGGCGTCCAGCAGCAGCCAGTCGGTGCGCAGCTCCTCGAAGACCCCGGACCGCTCGGCGGCGGCCCGCAGCCGGTCCAGCACCGCGGCGGTCAGCCCGTCGTCACCGAGGAACGCCCGGCCGGTACGGGTCCAGATCGCCCCCGGTCCGGCCACCCCGAAGCGCCGGTCCAGGGCCGCCCCGTCGCGGGCCACCAGCACCACCGCGCGGGAGCCCATGTGCTTCTCCTCGCAGATCACCCGCTCGACGCCGTCCGCGCGGTAGGCGGCGAAGGCCTCGTCCGGGTGCTCCAGGTAGCCGGGCCGCGACGAGGTCGCGCTCGGCGCCATGGTCGGCGGCAGGTAGGTGAGCAGCCGGGGGTCGATCGCGAACCGGCTCATCACCTCCAGGGCAGCCGCCGCGTTCTCCTCGCGCACCGCCACCCGGCCGTGCAGCGAGGTCTCCACCACCCGGCGGCCCGCCACGTCGGCGAGGTCCAGCGGGCGGCCCTCCCGGGCCCCCGGCGCGTCCGAGTTCATCGGGCGGACCGGCTCGTACCACTCCCGCTCGGCCTCGACCGACACCAGCTCCCGCTCCGGGTAGCGCAGCGCGGTCAGGCTGCCGCCGAAGACGCAGCCGGTGTCGAGGCAGATGGTGTTGTTGAGGAAGCTCGCCGTCGGGACCGGCGTGTGGCCGTACACCACCAGGGCCCGGCCCCGGTACTCCTCCGCCCACGGGTAGCGCACCGGCAGGCCGTACTCGTCGGTCTCGCCGGTGGTGTCCCCGTACAGGGCGTGCGAGCGCACCCGGCCGGAGGCCCGGCCGTGGTACTTCTCCGGGAGACCCGCGTGGCTGACCACCAGGGCGCCGCCGTCCAGCAGGTAGTGGCTGACCAGGCCGCGGATGAACGCCCGCACCTCGGCGCGGAACTCCTCGGACTCGCCCGCCAGCTGGTCCAGCGACTCCCGGAGGCCGTGCGAGACGGTGACCTTGCGCCCGTCCATCGCCCGGCCGAGCTTGTTCTCGTGGTTGCCGGGCACGCAGACCGCGTGACCGGCCGCCACCATGCCCATCACCAGGCGCAGCACACCGGGGGTGTCCGGCCCGCGGTCGACCAGGTCGCCGACGAGGACGGCGGTCCGGCCGGCGGGGTGCACGGCGTCGACCGGGCGGCCGGCGTCGTCCCGGACCAGGGTCCAGCCGAGGCGGGTGAGCAGGGTCTCCAGCTCGGAACGGCAGCCGTGGATGTCACCGATGACGTCGAACGGGCCGGTGAGGTGGCGCAGGTCGTTGAAGCGCTTCTCCGGCACGACCTCGGCGGCCTCGACCTCGGCCTCGCCGCGCAGGACGTGCACCTTGCGGAAGCCCTCGCGCTCCAGGCCGCGCAGGGAGCGGCGCAGCTCGCGGTGCTGGCGCGGGACCACGTGCGCGGGCAGCCGGCGGTCCGGTCGGGTGCGGTTGCGCTCGGCGCAGACGCCCGGCGGGACGTCCAGCACGATGGCGATCGGCAGCACGTCGTGGTCGCGGGCGATCCGGACCAGCTGTCTGCGGGCCTCGGGCTGGACGTTGGTGGCGTCCACGACGGTCAGCCGGCCGGCGGCGAGTCGCTTGCCGACGATGTAGTGGAGGACGTCGAAGGCCTCGGCGGAGGCGGACTGGTCGTTCTCGTCGTCGGCCACCAGGCCGCGACAGAAGTCCGACGAGACGACCTGGGTGGGGAGGAAGTGCCTGCGGGCGAAGCTGGACTTGCCCGCGCCGCTGGCTCCGATCAGCACGACCAGGGAGACGTCCGTCACCGGGAGGCGGCGGGGACTCGTCCGGGAGGCTTCGGGCGCGGTGCCGGGGGCGTTGTCGGGCGCGGTGCCGGGAGCGGCATCGGGTGCGGCATCGGGTGCGGTGCCGGCGGGGGCCGGCGCCGAGGGCGCCGTCGCTTCGAGGGCGGCCTCGGTCGGCTCCGGGTGCAGCGCGTCGTCGGTCATCGGGTCTCGCCCCCTTCGGGCGTCGTGCGGTCGGTCGGGTCGGTGGAACCGGTCGGGTCGGTCGGGTCGGTGCGGTCGGTGGAACGTGTGGTGCCTGTCGCCGGGTCCGCCCCGTCGGCGAGACGGAACAGCGCGAGCTGGGTCGGAGCACCCACCTCGGCGTCCTGCGGACCCACCGGACGGATCTCGACCGTGTAGCCGTACGCGGCGGCGACCCGGCCGGCCCAGTCGCGGAACTGCGCCCGGTCCCACTCGAAGCGGTGGTCGGCGTGCCGGAAGTGACCGGCCGGCAGGCTCTCCCACCGGACGTTGTACCCGGCGTTCGGCGTTGTCACGACCACCGCCGACGGGCGGGCCGCGCCGAACACCGCGTACTCCAGGGCGGGCAGCCGGGGCAGGTCCAGGTGCTCGATCACCTCGCACAGCACGGCCGCGTCGAAGCCCTTGAGCCGCGCGTCCGTGTAGGTCAGCGCGCCCTGGACCAGCCGCACCCGGTTCGTCACGCGCTCCGGCATCCGGTCCAGCCGCAGCTTGCGGGCGGCCGCGCTCAGCGCCCGCGCGGACACGTCCACGCCCAGCACCTCGGTGAACGCGGTGTCCCGCAACAGGGCCGCTATCAGCTCGCCCTGCCCGCAGCCGAGATCGGCCACCCGGGCCGCCCGGACCTCGCGGAGCGCGGCCAGGATCGCCGTCCGCCGCTGCTCGGCCAGGGAGGGCTCCCGCTCGGGCGCGGGCCCGGCGGCGGGCTCCTGCCCGGTCGCGTGCCCGGCGTCGTGGACGGGCGCGTGCCCGTGCTCGTCCTCCGGGGTCCGGTCCACGCCGTCGTCGAGCGCGCTGTCGTCGACCGCATTGTCGTCGACCGCGTTGTCGAGCTCCTCGGCCTCGCGGTCGTCGGCCTCCGCCAGGCGGGCGATTTCCAGCCGCTCCATCGCCCGCCGGGTGAGCGTCCAGCGCCGCGCCAGGTAGCGGCGGGTGATCAGGGCCCGCTCCGGGTGTCCGGCCAGCCAGCCCTCACCGGCGGTGAGCAGCTTGTCGACCTCGTCCGGGGCGACCCAGTAGTGCTTGGCGCCGTCCATCGCCGGCAGCAGCACGTAGAGCTGCTGGAGCGCGTCCGCCAGCCGCACCTGCTCCGCCGACAGATCGAGCCGGACGTAACGCGACTCGCCCCACTCGGGGAAGGTCTCGTCCAGCGGGAGGGCCGACGCCTCGACCCGCCAGCCCAGCGGCTCGAAGAGCCGGACTGCCATCGCGACGCCGTCTCCCGTGCCGGAACTGCCTCCCACCGGCACCGCGGGCAGCGAGACGCGCAGCGGGCGGGGCAGCTCGGCCAGCCCGGGGCGGGCCTCGCAGACGCCCTTCATCGCCGTCCGGAAGACCGTACGCAGGGCCACCGCGAGCAGCGAGGACGCCGCGTAGGGACGGTCGTTGACGTACTGGGCGAGCGCGAAGTCGGGCGAGCCGCCGCGATCCTTGCCCCGGCCCCTGCGGACCAGCGCGATCAGGTCGACGTCGAGCAGCAGCGCGGCCGTACAGGCCTCGTCGCCCGCCTCCGGGTAGAAGACGTGCGCCTCGCCGTGGGCCGTGGAGAACCGCTGAACCCTGCCGGGGTGCTTGTGCAGCAGAAAGCCCAGGTCAGTGGCAGGGCTGTCGGCGGTGCCTGTGGTGGAGATCGACATGAACACCTGGCCGAGTATGGCCGAGAACAGGCTTCCCGAGCACGGGATTTTGCCCCGTCCGACGGTCCGTCGGCGGTCCTCCGGGACTTCGTCGGGGCTTCATCGGGGCTTCACCGGGGGTCCGGCGGGGGTCCGGCTGGGGCGCCGCCGCCGCGTCCGGACGGTGAGCGTGTTCGGCACCGGCCGCCCCGATTCGTTAACGTGCACGATGTGACTGCAGAATCCACCACCCCCGTGAGCGGCGCCGTTGCCGCAGGTCTGGCCACCATCGCCGCGGACGGCACCGTCCTCGACACCTGGTACCCGGCCCCCGCGCTGACCGCCGAGCCCGGCCCGGCCGGAACCGTCATCCTGACCGCCGAGCTGGCCGAGGCCGAACTGGGCGCCGGTGCGGCCGAGGCGCTTCGCGCCGACGCCCGCCGCGGCGTCGAGGTGGTCGCCGTGCGCACCACGATCGCCTCGCTGGACGACAAGCCGCTCGACGCGCACGACGCCTACCTGCGTCTGCACCTGCTCAGCCACCGCCTGGTCCGGCCGCACGGCCAGAACCTGGACGGCATCTTCGGCCTGCTGGCCAACGTGGCGTGGACCAGCATCGGCGCGGTTCCGGTGGACAAGGTCGAGCAGGCCCGGCTGGCCGTGCGTGCCCAGGGCGGCCAGCTCGCCGTCTACGGCATCGACAAGTTCCCGCGGATGACCGACTACGTCGCTCCGTCCGGCGTGCGCATCGCCCACGCGGACCGCGTCCGCCTCGGCGCGCACCTGGCCGCCGGCACCACCGTGATGCACGAGGGCTTCGTCAACTTCAACGCCGGCACCCTGGGCACCTCGATGGTCGAGGGCCGGATCAGCGCCGGCGTCGTGGTCGGCGACCACAGCGACATCGGCGGCGGCGCCTCGATCATGGGCACCCTGTCGGGCGGCGGCAAGCAGGTCGTCTCCGTCGGCGAGCGCTGCCTGCTCGGCGCCAACGCGGGCATCGGCATCTCGCTCGGCAACGACTGCGTCGTCGAGGCCGGCCTCTACGTCACCGCCGGCACCCGGGTCACCACCCCGGACGGCACCGTGGCGAAGGCGGTCGAGCTGTCCGGCCAGGACAACCTCCTCTTCCGCCGCAACTCCCAGAGCGGCGCCGTCGAGGTCATCGCCCGCTCCGGCTCCTGGGGCGGGCTCAACGCCGACCTCCACGCCCACAACTGACCCGTCGCGCACCCTCGATGCCGGGCCCCGAGACCTTCGGGGCCCGGCATCGGCCGTTCCCGACCGGCACGCGGAGCCGGCAGCCGGCGGCTCGACGTCCTGTTCCGTCGCCGTTGAGCGGGAGCGCAACACGTGAGGTTCGGCCGGCCGGAGAACAGGAAGTCGACCTGGTGGCCCTCGCCCTCATCGGGCG
>NZ_JBHJRC010000274.1:0-11294 GCF_042261735.1 Kitasatospora sp. NPDC056327
CCGGCGGGCCCCCGGGGTACGGGCCCCCGGGGCCCCCCCCGTCGTCCGCGGCCCGGATCAGCCGCTGAACTCCTCCTGGCTGCGGTGCGCCTGCTCCAGCAGCTCCTGGACGCCGGCCAGCTCGGACTCCAGCTTGGCGGCCTTCGAGGCGTTGCCGGCCGCGCGGGCCTTGTCCAGGTCGGCGCGCAGCTTGTCCGCCTTGGCCTGGAACAGGCCGACCATGCCGGCGGCGCGGGCCCTGGCCTCCGGGTTGGAGCGCTTCCACTCGCCGTCCTCGGCCTCGCGGATCGCCCGCTCGACCGTGTTCAGCCGGCCGTCCAGCTTCGGACGGGCGTCGCGCGGCACGTGGCCGATGGCCTCCCAGCGCTCGTTGATCTCGCGCAGCGCCGCCTTGGCCGCCTTGAGGTCGGTGATCGGCAGGATCGTCTCGGCCTCGGCCGCCAGCGCCTCCTTGAGCTTCTGGTTGGCGACCTGCTCGGCGTCGCGCTCGCTGAACACCGCGGAGCGGGCCTGGAAGAAGACGTCCTGGGCGCCGCGGAAGCGCGCCCACAGCTCGTCCTCGATGTCGCGCTGGGCGCGGCCGGCGGCCTTCCAGCGTGCCATCAGGTCGCGGTAGGCGGCCGCGGTGTCGCCCCACTCGGTCGACGAGGAGAGCGCCTCGGCCTCGGCGACCAACTGCTCCTTGGTGAGCCGGGCCTGGTCGCGCTCGGCGTCCAGCGCCGCGAAGTGCGACTTGCGGTGCTTGGAGAACACCGAGCGGGCGTGCGAGAAGCGGTGCCACAGCTCGTCGTCGCTCTTGCGGTCCAGCCGGGGCAGACCCTTCCAGGTGTCCACCAGGGCGCGCAGCCGGTCGCCGGCCTCCCGCCACTGGGTGGACTCGGCGAGCTGCTCGGCCTCGGCGACCAGCGCCTCCTTGGCGGTGCGGGTCTCGTCCTGGGCCTTGGCCCGGGCGGCCTTGCGCTCCTCGCGGCGGCTCTCGATCTCGCCGGCGAGCGTGTCCAGCCGCTTGGCCAGGGCCGCCAGGTCACCGACCGCGTGCGCCTCGGTGACCTGCTCGCGCAGGTGGTCCAGTGCGGCCTGGGCGTCCTTGGCGGCCAGGTCGGTGGTGCGCACCCGCTTCTCCAGCAGGCCGATCTCCACCTCGATGCCCTGGTACTTGCGCTCGAAGTAGGCGAGCGCCTCCTCGGGCGAGCCGGCCTGCCAGGAACCGACGACGCGTTCGCCGTCGGCGGTCCTGACGTAGACCGTGCCCTGCTCGTCGACACGGCCCCACGGGTCGCTGCTCATAGCGCGTCCTCCACATGACGTCGCGCCCGCGCCGGGGCGGTACGCGACCGTCGTCCACAGTTGATGTGCGGCGGACCGATGGGCCCGCCGTCCCCGTCCGCCGGATCCTGCTGCCGAGGGTGACGGCCGGCGGGTCTGGGCACCCTATACAACGCCAACATAGGCGACCGGGCCCGGTGCTGTCCGCATCCGGGCCGGGCGATTTCGGGCCGGGGCCGCCGGACCACGCCCCGGAGGGCGGTGGCGGGCGGCCCCGGGGCGGGTCAACCCTTGGCGGCGGTCACCGAGTTGAGGGTGACGTCGGCCATCGGGTGGCCGTCGCCGCCGCCCTCCAGGGTGCCCGCGGCGGCGATCTTCTGGACCACGTCCAGACCGCCGGTGATCCTGCCGAACGGGGTGTAGCTGGGCGGCAGCTGGGTGTCCTTGTAGACCAGGAAGAACTGGCTGCCGTTGGTGCCCGGGCCGGCGTTGGCCATCGCCAGGGTGCCGGCCGGGTAGGTGGCACCGGTGAGGTTCTCGTCGGCGAACTTGTAGCCGGGGCCGCCGGTGCCGCCGGGGGCGGTGGAGCTGGCGGTCGGGTCGCCGCACTGCAGCACGAAGATGCCGCCGGTGGTGAGGCGGTGGCACTTGGTGTGGTCGAAGTACTTCTCGCCGGCCAGGAAGGCGAAGGAGTTCACCGTGTGCGGGGCCTTGGCGGCGTCCAGTGAGAGCGTCACCTTGCCGCAGTTGGTGTCCAGCGTCGCCGTGTACGCGGCGGCGGTGTCGACGGTCATGGCCGGCTCGGCCTGCCACTGCTTGCCGTTGGGGCTGCCCGCGGCCGGCTCGCCGCAGCCCTCGACCGGCTTGCGGGTCGGGACGCTCGGCTCGGTCTGGCTCTGGGTCGGCGCGGCCTGGGCGGCGGTGTTCTTCTTGTCGTCGTCCGAGTCGAAGGCACCGGTCGCGAACAGGGTGCCGCCGCCGGCGAGCACGACCACGGCGAGTGAGGCGCCGAGGACGGTGTTGCGGCGCTTGCGTGCCGTCGCCGCGGAGGCCCGGCGCTCGGCCTGACGCTCGTACTTCTCCCGGGCGAGCTGCCGCCGCCGCTGTTCGCTGCTGACCACCGGCTCTGTCTCCTACGGATATGTGCTGGGCGCGGATGTGGGGGCTTCGTGTGTGTGCGACGCCGATGCGGATCATCGCACCCATCGGCGGTCAAGTGTAGGGACCGCGACCGTAAGAACGGGGTGAACCATTCAGCTCGAAGTGAACCTGTCACGCGCATCTGGTTCGCAACCGGACCCGGACCGCCGGTAGGCTGCCCCTACACCACAGTTCACAGCCGGGGCCCTGGCCGCCGCGGCCACCGACGCCGAAGCCCCGAAGACCGACACCGAAGGACGCGCGTGTTCATCGCCGGATTCCCCGCTGGAGCCTGGGGCACCAACTGCTACCTGGTCGCTCCGGCGCCGGGCGAGGAGTGCGTCATCGTCGACCCGGGCCACCAGGCCGCCGCCGGTGTCGAGGAACTGGTCCGCGAGCACCGGCTGAAGCCGGTCGCCGTGCTGCTCACCCACGGCCACATCGACCACGTCGCCTCCGTGGTCCCGGTCTGCGGCGCCAGGGGCGTCCCGGCCTGGATCCACCCCGAGGACCGCTACATGATGAGCGACCCGGAGAAGGCGCTCGGCCGCTCCCTGGGCACCCAGCTGATGGGCGAGCTGACCGTCGGCGAGCCCGACGACGTCCGCGAGCTCACCGACGGCAGCGTGCTGGAGCTGGCCGGTCTGTCGCTCACCGTCGACCACGCCCCCGGTCATACCAGGGGGTCGGTGACGTTCCGGACGCCCGGTGCCGAGGAGCTCCCCCCGGTGCTCTTCTCGGGCGACCTGCTCTTCGCCGGCTCCATAGGGCGAACCGACCTCCCGGGCGGGGACGGCGGGGCGATCATGCGCTCGCTGGCCCGGGTGTGCCTGCCCCTCGACGACGCCACCGTGGTCCTCTCCGGCCACGGCGGACAGACCACCATCGGCCGCGAGCGCGCCGCCAACCCCTACCTCAGGCAGGCAGCGGGGGCGGCCGGCGCCCCGGACTTCCCGCGACGAGGAATGTGACGGAAGAGAAGTTGAGCACCTTCACCGCCCCCAAGGGCACCTACGACCTGCTGCCGCCCAGCTCGGCGACCTTCCTGGCGATCCGCGAGGCGATCGCCGCGCCCGCCCGCCGGGCCGGCTACGGCTACGTCGAGACCCCGGTCTTCGAGGACGTCAAGCTGTTCTCCCGCGGCGTCGGCGAGTCCACCGACATCGTCAGCAAGGAGATGTACACCCTCACCACCAAGGGCGGCGACGAGCTCGCGCTGCGCCCCGAGGGCACCGCCTCCGTGCTGCGCGCCGCGCTCCAGGCCAACCTGCACAAGCAGGGCAACCTGCCGGTCAAGCTCTGGTACTCCGGCTCCTACTACCGCTACGAGCGCGCGCAGAAGGGCCGCTACCGCCAGTTCTCGCAGGTCGGCGCCGAGGCGATCGGCGCGGAGGACCCGGCGCTGGACGCCGAGCTGATCATCCTCGCCGACGACGCCTTCCGCGCCCTCGGCCTGAGCGACTACCGCCTGCTGCTCAACAGCCTCGGCGACAAGGTCTGCCGTCCGGTCTACCGCGCCGCCCTGGTCGCGTTCCTGGCCGGCCTGGACCTCGACGAGGACACCCGCCGCCGCGCGGAGATCAACCCGCTGCGCGTGCTGGACGACAAGCGCGAGGCGGTGCAGGCCCAGCTCGGCGGCGCCCCGGAGCTGCGCGACCACCTCTGCGAGGACTGCAAGGCCTACGACGAGCGGGTCCGCGAGCTGCTCACCGCGGCCGGGGTGGCCTTCGTCGACGACCCCAGGCTGGTCCGCGGCCTCGACTACTACACCCGCACCACCTTCGAGTTCGTCCACAACGGCCTCGGCGCCCAGTCCGCGATCGGCGGCGGCGGCCGCTACGACGGCCTGTCCGAGATGATCGGCGGCCCGGCGCTGCCCTCGGTCGGCTGGGCGCTCGGCGTGGACCGCACCTTCCTGGCCCTGGAGGCCGAGGGCGTCGCCCTCGAACTCCCGGCCGCCACCTCCGTCTACGCCGTCGCGCTCGGCGAGGAGGCCAAGAACGTCCTGTTCGCCAAGGTGACCGAGCTGCGCCGGGCCGGCGTCGCCACCGACCTCGCCTTCGGCGTCAAGAGCATCAAGAACGCCATGAAGTCCGCCGACCGCTCGGGCGCCCGCTTCGCCCTGGTCGCCGGGGACCGCGACCTCGCCGAGGGCGTCGTCCAGCTCAAGGACCTCACCACCGGCGAGCAGAACCCCGTCGCCCTCGACGCACTCGTCACCACCCTGAAGGAGAAGCAGCTGTGATCCGCACGCACGACGCGGGCACGCTCCGCCCGGAGCACGCAGGCACCACCGTCACCCTGGCCGGCTGGGTCGCCCGCCGCCGCGACCACGGCGGCGTCGCCTTCATCGACCTGCGCGACGCCTCCGGCACCGTGCAGATCGTGGTCCGCGACCTCGACTCGGTGCACGGCCTGCGCGCCGAGTACTGCGTCAAGGTGACCGGTGACGTCCGGGTGCGCCCCGAGGGCAACGAGAACCCGGACATCCCCACCGGGGCCGTCGAGGTCGTCGTCAGCGCCATCGAGGTGCTCTCCGAGGCCGCGCCGCTGCCGTTCCCGGTCGCCGAGTACGAGCCCGGCACCGTCAACGAGGAGGTCCGCCTCCGCTACCGCTACCTCGACCTGCGCCGCGAGGGCCCCGCCAAGGGCCTGCGCCTGCGCTCCAAGGTCAACAACATCATCCGCCGGGTGATGGAGGAGAACGACTACCTCGACATCGAGACGCCGTACCTCACCCGCTCCACCCCCGAGGGCGCCCGCGACTTCCTCGTCCCGGTCCGCCTGCAGCCCGGCCACTGGTACGCCCTGCCGCAGTCGCCCCAGCTGTTCAAGCAGCTGCTGATGGTGGCCGGCATGGAGCGCTACTACCAGATCGCCCGCTGCTTCCGCGACGAGGACTTCCGCGCCGACCGCCAGCCGGAGTTCACCCAGCTGGACATCGAGGCCTCCTTCGTCGACCAGGAGGACGTCCTGGCCCTCGGCGAGAAGATCATCGGCGCCGTCTGGCGCGAGGTCCACGGCTACGAGATCCCGGACCCGCTGCCGCGGATGACCTACGCGGACGCCATGGGCCGCTACGGCTCGGACAAGCCGGACGTCCGCTTCGGCCAGGAACTCACCGACCTCACCGCCTACTTCAAGGGCACCGACTTCCGGGTCTTCCAGGCCCCGTACGTCGGCGCGGTGGTCATGCCCGGCGGCGCCTCGCAGCCGCGCAAGCAGCTCGACGCCTGGCAGGACTGGGCCAAGGCCCGCGGCGCCCGCGGTCTGGCCTACGTGCTCATCGACGCCGAGACCGGCGAGCTGCGCGGCCCCGTCGCCAAGAACCTCTCCGAGGAGCACCTGGCCGGCCTGGCCGCCGCGGCCGGCGCCAAGAACGGCGACGCGATCTTCTTCGCGGCCGGCAAGGAGCGCGCCTCCCAGGAGCTGCTCGGCGCCGCCCGTCTGGAGATCGGCCGCCGCTGCGAGCTGATCGACGAGTCCCAGTGGGCCTTCCTGTGGGTCGTCGACTTCCCGATGTTCGAGCCGATCGAGGACGACAAGGGCGCCTTCCAGGGCTGGCACGCCGTGCACCACCCCTTCACCGCGCCCACCGCCGAGTCGCTGGCCACCTTCGACACCGACCCGGGCGCCGCCCTGTCCAACGCCTACGACCTCGTGCTCAACGGCTCGGAGCTGGGCGGCGGTTCGATCCGCATCCACCAGCGGGACGTGCAGAAGCGGGCGTTCGACGCGATCGGCCTCTCCGAGGAGGAGGCCGCCTCGCAGTTCGGCTTCCTGCTGGACGCCTTCAACTACGGCCCGCCGCCGCACGGCGGTGTCGCCTTCGGCCTGGACCGGATCGTCACCCTGCTCGGCGGGTACGACACCATCCGGGACGTCATCGCGTTCCCGAAGACGTCGACCGGCGGCGACCCGCTGACCGGCGCCCCCACCCCGATCACCCCGGCGCAGCGCCGCGAGGCCGGCGTCGACGCCCAGCCGAAGGTCCGTGAGGACGCCAAGTCCGAGGCCCAGCCGAAGGCCTGACACCGCATCGGCCGGCATCGGCTAACCTTTCACGGCCCCGGACGGCATTTCCGCTGTCCGGGGCCGGTCCACAACGGTGTGCGACACAGAGAGGGATCCCTGTGAAGGTCAGTACCAGAATCGAGTGTCCCGAGGACGCTCCCGCCACCAGACGTGTTCACATGGCCGCCTTCCCCGGCCCCGACGAGGCGGACCTGGTCGACGCCCTGCGCCGCGACCCGGCCTGGCTGCCGGAGCTGTCGGTGGTCGCGGTCGACGACGGGGGTCTGGTGGTCGGTCACGCGCTGCTCACCCGGCTGCGGGTCGGCAAGGGCAAGGGACTGGCGCTCGCGCCGGTCGCGGTGGCGCCCGAGTGGCAGCGCAAGGGGGTCGGCGAGCTGGTGGTCAAAGCCGCGCTGTCGGCCGCCGGGGAGGCGGGCGAGAAACTCGTCGTGGTGCTCGGTGACCCCGACTACTACGGCCGCTTCGGCTTCATCCCGGCCCAGCGGCACGAGGTGAGCGGTCCGTTCGAGGTGCCCGACGGGTACTTCCAGGCACTCACGCTGCCCGCGTACGACGGCTCCCCGCGGGGCCTGTGCCGGTACCCCGAACCCTTCGAGGCCGTCTAGCGCCTCCCAGGCCGTCCGACTCCCCCGTCAGGCCCGGATGCTGAACGCTATCGTGGCCCGGCAGCTGCGCACGAACGCGGCCATCGCGGGCGTCGGCTTCCGGTCCTTCGGCCAGTAGAGCCCGACCTGGCTCGGGCTCAACCCTCGCACCGGCCGGTACGCGACATCCTCACGCGGTGCCAGCCGGCTCATGGTCTCCGGGGCGAAACCGACGCCCTGGCCGCACACGACCGCGGCCAGGTACTCGTCGGTGTTGTGCGCCACCGCGCCGATCCGCACAGGTCGCCCGCCCCGCTCCCGGACCGCCAGCCAGTAGTCCCGCCAGTGCCCGGCCTCGTGCGGGATCGCCACGAAGGGCTCGTCCAGCAGCTCCTCGAAGTCGATCACCGCACGGGCCGCCAGCGGGTGCCCGGCCGGCAGCGCCGCGAACCGCGGCTCCTCGCCCAGCACGGCCACGCTGTACCGCTCCCGCAGCGAGGGCGGGGCGTGCCAGAGGGTCAGGTCGATCTCCCCGGTCGCCAGGCCCGAGGTCGGGTCGAACCAGTTGTTCTGCCGCAGCTCGACCTGCCAGCCCGGCATCCGGCGGGCGAAGTCCGCCACCGTGCGCTGGGACATCAGGTTGATGATGCCGCCCTCGAAGCCCACCCGCAGCGTCGAGCCCTGGTCCGCCGCGGCCGCCCGGGTGGCCCGCAGCGCCTCCTCCCAGCCGGCCATCAGCAGGCCCGCGTGCGCGGCCAGCTCCCGGCCGGCCCGGGTGGGGGCCATACCGCGCCGGGACCGTTCGAACAGCTCCACCCCGAGCAGGTTCTCCAGCTGGCGGATCTGCTTGGTCAGCGTCGGCTGGGAGACGAACAGCCGGGCGGCCGCCGCGGTCAGCTGTCCCTCCTCGCAGACGGCTGCGAAGCTGCGCAACAGGCGGGTGTCGACATCCATGCCCCAAGGTTATGGAACCGGAAATTGGACCCGTTCGGCAGGTCTGCGTCATGGTTGATCGTTCGGTCTTCGGACCGGTCCACGGGGGAACCGGGCAGCGGCGGTTCAGGGGGCCGCCGCTGCTCGGCCGGCACCCCCGACCTGCGGAGATCCGTTCGAGGACGTACGGTGAAGGGTCATCAGCACCCCGCCGAACGGAGGCCCCCAGGTGGCAGCGAAGGCCCAGCGCGAGCAGAGCGGCCCGCAGGAGCGGCTCGGGAGGAAGCCCTACGAGCGCGAGCTGCTGAGGCTGCAGCAGGAGCTGGTGAAGCTCCAGGAGTGGGTCCGGGCCGAGGGCGCCCGGCTGGTGGTGGTGTTCGAGGGGCGCGACGCGGCCGGCAAGGGCGGCGCGATCAAGCGGGTGACGGAGTATCTGAACCCCCGCATCGCCCGGGTGGCGGCACTGCCCGCGCCCACCGAGCGCCAGCGCACCCAGTGGTACTTCCAGCGGTACGTCGAGCACCTGCCGGCCGCCGGGGAGATGGTCCTGTTCGACCGCAGCTGGTACAACCGCGCCGGGGTGGAGAAGGTGATGGGCTTCTGCACCGAGGAGGAGTACTGGCAGTTCCTGCAGCAGTGCCCCACCTTCGAGCGGATGCTCACCGAGTCCGGCCTGCTGCTGCGCAAGTACTGGTTCTCGGTCAGCGACACCGAGCAGCAGAAGCGCTTCCGGGACCGGCTGGAGGACCCGATGAAGAGCTGGAAGCTCTCGCCGATGGACGTCGAGTCGATCACCCGCTGGGAGGACTACTCGCGGGCCAAGGACGAGATGTTCCTGCACACCGACACCCCGGAGTCGCCCTGGTACGTGGTGGAGAGCGACGACAAGCGGCGGGCCCGGATCAACATGATCGCCCACCTGCTCTCCACCCTGCCGTACCACGAGGTGAGGCCGCCGAGGATCGAGCTGCCCGAACGGCCGGCCTCCCGGGGCTACCAGCGGCCGCCCCGCGACCTGCAGCGCTACGTGCCGGACCACGCGGCGGGGCTCGGCACGTAGCGGGCCCCGCCGGGCGGCGGTCAGCGGGTCCGGCGCAGGGTGAGGACGTACGCCGCGGTGAGCGCGACGGCGCGGTCCTCGTCCCGGGCCAGCCCGGCGAGGGCGCGTGAGGACGTGACGCCGGGGACGTCCGCGAGCGCCTGCGCCAGCCGGCGGCGGGCGGCGGCCCCGAGCGCGCCGTGGGTGAGCCGGCCGACGATCCCGGTGGCGATCCGGTCCGCCGGTCCGGGGTCGCGGGCCAGGACGGCCAGCGCGTCGGCGGCGTCGGCGTCCTTCCGCTCCCCGACGATCATGTCGATCAGCTCCGGGACGGCGTCGGCCGCGCCGCGGGCCCCGAGCGCCAGGGCCGCCTGCCCCCGCACCACGGGGTCGGGCCCCGCCAGCGCCTCGCGCAGCAGGCCGGTCGCCGCGTCGCCCGGGATCTCGGCGAGCGAGCGCACGGCGCGCTCGCGCACCTCGGCCCGGGCGGCGCCGAGGCCCCGTGCCAGCTGCGGCAGCGCCTCGTCGCCGCACTGCGCCAGCGTCCAGCGCAGGGCCCCGGCCACGCCCGGGTCCGGCTCGTTCAGCACGGCCTCGACCAGGGCCTCCACCGGCACCGGGGCGTCCCCGGCCGCGGACAGCGCGGCGCGCTGGCGGGCCTGCGGGTTCGGCGACCCCAGCGCCTGGAGGAGGGCGACGGTGTGCAGCACGTCCTCCCAGCCGGTCGGCTCCGCCGCACCGATCCGGCGCAGCCGGGTGAGCAGTTCGGTCTCGGCCGCGATGCGCTCGCGGGTGCGGCGGACGAGGTCCTCGACGAGCCCGGCGGGCGTGAAGCCGGGGTCGCCGAGCGCCCGTCCGACCTCGCGCAGCGACAGCCCCAGCGACCGCAGGCTCTCGATGTGGAAGATCCGCCGGATGTTCTCGTCGGAGTACTCCCGGTAGCCGGAGACGCTGCGGCCGGTCGGCCGCACCAGGCCGAGCTCCTCGTAGTGCCGGAGCATTCGGGCGCTCACCCCGGACCGTCGCGCGACGTCACCGATCAGCACTGCCTACCGCCCCTCCCGGCGGCCCGGGCCGTCCGGGCCGAGGGCGACGACCCGCTTCGCCTCCTCGACCGCGAGGTCGAAGCCGGCGTCGGGCTCGCGCCACAGCCGCTCGGTGGCGAGCGCGTGCGTGCGGACCCGGGGGTCGGGAGCCGTCGCCGCGGCGCCCAGGGCCGGCAGCATCGCCTCTCCGAGCCCGATCAGGGCCCGGCTGAGGCTCAGCCGCGTCTCGCGTCCGCCGCGTCCGAGCTGTGTCGCCAACCCTACGGCCAGCGCCGCCCGGCCACCGTTGGGGACGAGCGCCACCGCCGCCCGCCAGGCGCTGCGCGCCACCTCGTCGTCGGCGTCGGCCAGCAGCTCCGGCGTGACGGCCGGCCAGGCCCGGCCGTCGCCGATCTTGGACAGGGTGTGCAGCGCCTGGCTCCGGGCCTGTGCCCGCTCCGAACGGAGCTCGGCGACCAGCGCCGGCACCGTGCGCTCCGCCGGGTGGCGGGTGAGCGCCCAGGTCAGCATCTCGCGCACGTAGAACTCGGGCTCGACCGCGCAGCGCTCGACGAGCCTGCCGACGGACCGGGGGCGCGGGCTCGTGCCGACCGCCAGCGCGGCGTTCAGCCGGACCGACGGGTCGGCGTGCTCCAGCGCCCGGAGGGCCTGGGCGGTGCGGGTGTCCGTGGTCGGTTCGGTCATGGGGACCACCTCCTGGCCCGCAGTGAAGACCTTCTCACCGTGACAAGGTCAAGCGCCGCCGGACCGCACCGCCCTGTCGGCGCGCTCGCATAGGCTTCCGGTGTGGACGAACCGGACCTCTTCACCGCCGCCGCCGAGGAACGCCAGAGCAAGGAGCCCGGCCGGGCGCCGCTCGCCGTGCGGATGCGCCCGCGCACCCTGGACGAGGTGGCGGGCCAGCGGCAGCTGCTCAAGGAGGGCTCCCCGCTGCGCCGGCTGGTCGCGGGGTCGCGCGGTCCGGCGGCGACCAGTTCGGTGATCCTCTGGGGCCCGCCCGGCACCGGCAAGACCACGCTCGCGCACGTCATCAGCCAGGCCGTCGAGGGGCGCTTCGTCGAGCTGTCCGCGATCACCGCCGGGGTCAAGGAGGTCCGCGCGGTCATCGACGGCGCCCGCCGCGCGGTCGGCATGAGCGGCCGCGAGACGGTGCTCTTCCTCGACGAGATCCACCGCTTCTCCAAGGCGCAGCAGGACTCCCTGCTGCCCGCGGTGGAGAACCGCTGGGTCACCCTGATCGCGGCGACCACC